>JAQGHS010001024.1 GCA_028291605.1 Planctomycetaceae bacterium
TGGCCCTACGGTAAGCGGTTTCAGCATCTGAGTAGCGTTTAAGGGTGATGTGAAGATTGTAACCCCAGTTACACCATTCCCACGCCAAGGCCGTTGCTGAAGGTGTCAAACAACGACTGATCTTGCCAATAGTGTTTTCAGGCAATTGTCCGGCAATGATTGGCGGAACGGTATCAACTATGAGTTGAACCGCATCCTTACGCTCCTCCACTTGCTGAAAGGCTCGATCCCAATCGGCCAGATCATCAGGCGATCGGAGCTGGCCGCTAGCGAGTCGGGCGGAGAACCAACTGGAGGCAGCTTCGGAATACCTGGTATTGTCGACCTCGCGATTGCTTCGCACAGATTTCAGTAGAGCTTCGACTTCTGCCTTATGCAGTGGCGCCGCACGCGCCGCGAGACGTTCTCGCTCGCGACTTTGGAACATCTTTCGATCAGAGAGAATTTCCGTAACGACGGCGTCGGCATCGAATCCTTGATTGACCGGAATCAACGACAACAGTTTCTTCCGCAGTTGATCGAACGCCACAGTCGCCGGAGGCAGCGCCGAGAGATCCAGGATCTCGTCCAAGCGTTTGCGGGCATCTGTGGCTGCTTGACGCAGTGCGTCCAGGTGTGCGTGCCGTTCCAATTCTTCCTTGCTTTGCGGCGTGTCCATGGTGCCAGCAAGAGCCAATGAAAATGTTAAGCGGTCAGGACTAAGATCTCGTTCACACAATACGGAGCGTGCCAGACGCTGGCGATCACCAACCTCGTAGAACGCCTGCAGAAACCGAGTCAGGAATTCGACCTGACGGCGCTGTCGGCGAGACCCGCTGCGCATCAAATACCAGACATTGAAAAACCGCTCGGCAATCTGAAAACCGCTGCTCGACTTTTCGAACAGCTCCACCTTCTCAATAAAGCCCGTCTTCTCCAAGCGGTCGAGCTGCGGGCTGACTTGACTGGGGGCCAATCCCGTTGCCTCGCACAACTGGCGGCTGATGATGGGATCCCAATGGTTGGCAATCGCGCTCGCCACGACCTGTTGCTGCTGCGGGAGCTCTTCAAATCGCGCCTTATAGAGCGGAGTTACTCGATCCAGCAGATTTTCCAGATCCCCGAATACGGTGGGCGAAAAGTCTTCCGCGTACAAGAAAAACAACATCAGCGTCGTGCGTGGATTACCACCAGTGAGCTGTCGCAAAACGGCCAGACGCTCGGGCTGTTGAACCACTCGCTGCGCGACGTCATCTCGTCCCGAGATCTTCGCCAGATGCAACAACAACGACCGCATCTCTTCGAGCGACAACGGCCTCAGATAATGCACTTTGAACTGATCGTAAAAGGCCGCTCCGTAATCCTGACTTTCCGGTGGCGGACTGGGACTGGCTCCGATCAGGATTGGGCTACCGGGCCGCATCAACAACTCACGCAACGTATGCTGTTGCGGGGAATTCAACCGCTCAAATACGATCTGCACATTGTCCACTAACAACACCGGACGGCGGCCAGCCGCTTTGGCAGCGGCCAAGAACGCTTCCAACGTCTCGTGAGCAAGCTCCGTATCGTCTTTCGTTGCCTGACCCAGCTTTGATTCCAGGCGGCGCACCGTCTGATCAATGGCCTTGGCTTCCGCCTCATACCCCGCTCGCTCCCGGGCATCGGCCAGCGAGTCCAGGCAGTTCATCCAGAACTTGGACAAGCGGTCGACCGAGTACTGATCCACCGCAAAAACCAGGGGCACAAACCGCTCCGCGAGTGTTCCGGAGCGCAGCCCAGCAGCCAGCCGAGCCAGCAGCATCGTTTTACCCATGCCGCGCTGGCCGACAATTAGATGATGCTGGGCGCGGCTCTGCGACTTCTCGTCCGCAATGTCCGCGAGGATCCGCTCCAGCACGGGCATCCGGGCCGCAAACGCAGCAATGACTTCCTCGTCCTTCAACCGCGCCGTGTTATATAAGGGGATGCGGTGAACAGCGAGTGTGGGTGGTAAGGCAGGGCTCATCGGATTTCGTGACGG
This sequence comes from Planctomycetaceae bacterium, assembly GCA_028291605.1. Lineage (GTDB taxonomy): Bacteria > Planctomycetota > Planctomycetia > Planctomycetales > Planctomycetaceae > JAKFVC01. The sequence goes on from JAQGHS010001024.1 coordinate 2,003, forward strand.
TTCCAGTATTCGCGGAGCAGAAAGGATCGAAAGGTATACTTGCGGTCGCTCTCCAGCAGATAGCCATCATGCAACAAGACCGCCAGCAGTTTGGCGAGTTGGTTCTGCGTGAGATCAGGATCACTGCTGGGCTTGGCTCGCATCAGAACGTTCATCAATTGAGCACGGCTGCGCCCCTGGGCGTACTGGCAAAGATGATTCAGGATCGCCTTCGCCGTGCCGGCATCCGTATCGCTGAATTGATCGTCCAACCGCTGCCGCCAGGTACCAAACTGGCTGAAATCGAGATGGACAATGGCGCGCTCGACGGCCGCCAGATCGGCATTCGTGACACCCACGTCGACCAAAGCGTGAAAGACAACCTGCAGATGATGCGGCAGCGGCCAGCCAACGCGGGCGATAATGTCCTGCCGGACTTCTCGAGTCAGGGGAAGCCCATTGTCCCTGCCGAGGATCGCGAGAAATTCATCGGCCTCGTCCAGCGTCAAGGCGTCCAATCCCATGGCCAGCAGATCGTTGATCGCCTTTCCCAACTTGAGGCTCTCCACAAAGCCGTCGAGGCCAATCGAGCCGAGAAAAACCCAATGAATACGCTTCCGATAAGTCTGACGCAGCTCGCGCAACCAATGCAACAAGTGCGCGATCCGATCGGCACCATGTTCGCTTTTCTTTAAAGTCAGCAGCAGTTCCGGCATTTCATCGATAATGATCAGAACATCGCGATTTCCCGCCTTCTCCATCCCACGAAACATGCTCTCCAGCGCTCGCCCCAATGTGCTGTGATCAGGATCTTGCCCATCACCCAGTTCGACATCGACGCCAATCCCGACTTTCATGCCCCCGAGAGATTGCCGGAGCTTCTGGAACTGAATCCCCAGTCGGGCAAGTAGCTCGGGATGCACTTTTTCCTGCCGCAGTTCTTCGACAAGCTTCTCAGCGAACGCGATCTCATCACTACAGCCTTCAACATTGAAACAGGCGACCGCCCAATTGTCCCGACGGCAAAGTTCAGCCAGCCGGAGCACCAACGAGGTCTTACCAACCCGGCGCGGTGCAGTCAGCAATAAGTTATTGCCGTTGCCGATCTCACGACGTAACCGAGCGAGATCACGAGGCCGGTCGAAAAAGTCCTCACCATCTACCGGCGGGCCCGGTCGATTCTTCATGGGGATCCCTACTCGCTCAACACAAGGTTCACAACTCCATCAATACGATCAAATCATACGGCCGAACAAAACAATGTCAATATACATTTCTGTATTTATTCATTTTTGTATTATTTCACGAATTATGATCGCAATTCAGATGTGATTCATCCAAACTATCTGGCACAACAGCCATCAGCTACAAACCTATTCGAAATTTCATGTTACGATACTGACAATCGCCAATTCCGTCAGAGCCCTTGGGGCTTTCTGCGACAGACATCCTTCAATCCGCCCCCTTTATGGAATCCGCCGAGAAAGCCATATCGATGCCACGGAAGATCGAAGATCCCGCCGAAGTAATGACTTGTAGCCACGCTCCCCAGAGCTTGGGGATTTACAAAACAAGCATTTCCCACGGCCTGGCGACCGTCGCTACCCAAAGATTAAGCCTTGACGACGCACCAACCGCATTAGCGACAGCCCCAAAGTCTTGGCGACTTCGGCTACTTAGAGCGGTTCCAGAATCTCTGTAGCGGAATCTCGTGAGAGTTCCGCGGTAGTCTTCAGACCTTCGAGGCGGAACTCTTACGAGATTCCGCTGCACCAATCATGGAACCGCTCTAGTTTTCGCCGCTTGAAAACACTTCATGGCGTAACCAGCTACGAAGCCTTCCTCAGCACATTCGCCACCAGTCTTGCGGCGTTGCTGGAGACATACAAGCTGTCGGGATCCAAGCCCTTCGCACGAATGACGGCGATCGCCGCGGCACATGATTGACCGTGATAGACGACCCGCTCACCTTCCAGGACGATCCACGTCCGTTGTTCCAGTTGTCGCGTCATTGCGAAACTTCCACCGACCGTGCTCCGGTCGCGAGGCTGGGGATTCGTCCGGCTCCCCAAACGCCGGTCGTGGCCTGCGTTGCCACCGCTCCTGATTTTCCAACGTCACTATTTTGTATACATCACGACGGCCACACCACATGCGGACGGCGTAGCAGAACTCGCCAAGAGTTCTGGTTGCGTTGTCCGGCGATCCCCCGAAGTCTAGGCGACTTCGGCTACATTCAACTCGTCGTAGCAGAACTCGCCAAGAGTTCTGGCCGCAACGACAACGAAGAGCCCGAAGTCTTGGCGACTTCGGCTACGAACGTTTCCGACGTGATCTCTATCAATTGTCAACTATCCATTGTCAATTGAAATGTCCGGTCGCGAGAAGGCCACCGGGTACGGGAGTCGACGCTCAATGTCGCAATACGGCGAGAAAAAAAGAGCCTCGCCAGTCCCTGTCACGGCCTGATCTGCCGTGATGTCTGTCTCCTATTTGATAAGGTGAATAATACACCAGACAGGCGTCTTGTGTCAAACGAAAACGAGGGCATTTTTCGGAATTCAATCTGCGTTCAGTATGTCGACTATTTTCTTCGCGTTTCACGACATTTTAATGATTATTGACACGTATACAACATAAAGTGAATCAACCCTCTTTTCGAGCTCGCAGAATCGCCGCCATCGAGGTCCTGTTCACCATCGCGTTTCGAACGCATTTCACATCCCTCGTAGCAAAACTCTCCAAGAGTTCTGGTCGCCTTACTTTGCGCCGTCGGTAGCAATTGAATCGCACACTTAAAACACAGCTTCCACTTGAATGTCTTTTTCATTCTTCGTGCCCTTTGTGACCTTCTGTTAAAAAAGAGCTTTGAACAGAAGGCCACAAAGGACACGAAGTAATGCCAAATTGAGGGACAGTAAAGTTCATGCGCATCATTCGGCTGATGGGAGCCGTTCCCGAAGTCATGGCGACTTTGGCAACAAGTTCCCCTTCAAACGCTCCACCGCGGCCGTCGTCGAAAACCCCGCCAGTCGTTCCACAAACTCAATCCGGCCACAATTCCCAGCCCCCGGTATCGATCGCTCACAATAATCATCCCCCAGCACATACACATCCGGCTGGATGAGTTCCAGCAATCGTTCCGGATCGAGCTGGTCAAACGCGACCACCGCATCGGCGCCCGACACCCCC
>JAQGHS010000013.1 GCA_028291605.1 Planctomycetaceae bacterium
AAAGTCCGCTCCGAAATCACGTTCCAGGTCGATCTCAGCATGCACCGCATCGAGCGCCGCGGCATGATCACGACGCAATTCAAGCTGCGTCTGGGTGCGATAGCCGACTCCGGCGCGGCCCTGAAAAATCCGGGCTGGCGTGCGGTGCCGAACGGCTTCGAGCCATGCCGTCGAAAATGGTTCCAGACCCGCTTCCCGAACGAGATCTCCCGCGATTGGGGTCTCATTATTGGCAAGTGGTTCGGGGCCCTGAGGTGCATTCATGGCTGCGCCTGCTGAGACAGCGTGAGAATTCCCGTCGGCGGTCCGGGAAACGATTTTCGAGCTCCTGCAAACCAACCGATCAGGAGCACCACAATCGTCCCCGCGACAATCCACTGTGCCTGCTCGTTGGGAGGCTGCATTCCAATGACGATCAATCCCAGGCAACCAATGGCTGAGACAACTGCAGCCGGTCGATACCAGGCCCCCATGGTCCAAGGCCCCATATTCTTCCACGTTTTCCCATAGGCGAGGAAACCCAGAATCGTCGGCAGGACATACGAAATATAAAGGAAAATCACACAGACGGCAGTGATCGTCGAATAAACGGGCGTGTAAACCGTAAACAAGGTCGCAGAGATCGCGACGGCCCAGATGGCGGCAACCGGCGATTGAAAACGGGGACTGACCTGCCGCAACAGGTGCGAGGCAGGCAGTCCTCCATCTCGAGCGAACGCATAGGCCATGCGTGACGCCGATGTCACGGTCGCCAGTCCGCACAAGTATTGCGCGACACCAATCGCACCGAACAACAACAAGGTCAGCCAGGACGGGAGCGTCTCGCGCATCGTCCAGAACACAACTTGCGGACCGCGCATCGCTCCGCCCTCTAACGAAGGCATGGCGATCACGATTGACGACAACAGCACCCAGCCCGCAATTCCCGAAACCAGCACCGAACGCACAATACCGCGAGGCACATTCGCGGCCGCACCGATGGTCTCTTCCGCCGTATGAGCCGACGCGTCAAACCCGGTAATTGTATACGCGGGAAGGAGACTCCCGAGGAGACTGAGCCACAAGATCGATGACGTCTCGGGCCAGACCGGCAAGCAGGATTCAGACTCGATGCTAAAATTCGTAAACGTCACGAGTCGCGAGAAATCCAATCCGGGTGCATGCCAGAGCAGGGCTCCCGTCAGCAGGGCCGACACAGCCAGGATCCAATAACCGCTGAAATCGGTCAGCCACGCGGTGACTCGAATTCCCAAGTGATTCAGTACGGCTTGAGAGCCGGTAATCAGCATCATGGCCATGATTTGTTGACTGATACTGATTGTCGCATCGGGCCAGAACGCGCCAGTCACAAACTGAAACATGCCAACATTGATGGCTGCCAACACGGCAATCAGTCCGGCCAGATTGAACCAGGCCGTGGCCCACCCCCAGCCGCGTCCCCCCAGAATTGCGGCCCAATGATACAACCCGCCAGCGGTCGGAAAGGCCGAGGCGACTTGCGCCATGGCCAGCGCGACGACTAATGAGAAGGCGCAACACAACGGCCAGACGATGCCAATCGCCGCACCGCCGACGCTGCAAAAACCCAGGTGAAACGAGGTAATGCCACCTGCCAGAATGCAGATGATCGACAGCGAAACGGCAAAGTTCGAAAAGGCCCCCATCCGCCGGGCAAGCTCTTGCGAGTAGCCCATGCCACGCAACGTCGCGACATCATCGGCAATCGTCGAGGCGTCGTCAGACGGTGATTCCATGAAGCGAGTTTCGTGGACGAGACGGTGTTGCTCTGGGTGCCACTGGCTTCGCCAGTGCCCTGAAGGATGGGCAATCATGTCAACCGTGTAATCACCCGGCCTTCCGGCGACAAAAACACCGGTCGGTTTTCACGCGTATAAATCGGCTGTTCGACGGGAATCCCGAGGAAATCATAAACCGTCGCGGCGAAGTCATCGGGAGTGAAGGCTTCGTCCTGAACGTAGCCCCCTTCCTTGTCGGTGCGACCAATGATCTGCCCGCCGCGGACGCCCGCTCCGGCGAACATGATCGAATAGGCATAGGGCCAGTGATCGCGTCCCTGAAACTTGTTGAGCTTCGGCGTGCGGCCAAATTCGGTCACAAAGCAGACCAGCGTCTCGGCCAGCAAACCCCGTTGCGAAAGGTCATCCAGCAACGCGGCGAACGCCTGATCGGTGCTGCCCATCATCACCCAGTGAGAAATGCCATAACGTCCCTCGCCCCCCGCCTTATCGCGGATGGTGCCGCATGATCCATTCGTGTAGATCATGTCGTGATGGTCCCAATTCATGTTGAAACCACCGGGGGTCAGCTTCGTCTCGGGCTCGCGCACATCGAGCACGACATAACGCACGCCCGCTTCGATCATTTTTCGGCCGAGCAGATACGACTGCCCGCGATGTCCCATCCCGTAGGCTTCCCGCACCGCCAGCGGTTCGCGTTGCAGATCGAACGCGGCTCGGGTCTGCGGGTTGTCGAGCATGTGGAATGCTTGATCAAAGTAATTGCCCATCGCCACCGCACCGGCACCCGGCTGCAATTTCGTGATGCCGATATCCAAGTTGCTTAGCAAATCGCGACGGTCCTGGAAGCGACGGACGTCGACTCCACCCAACAAGGCGAGATCGTTGACTCGCCAATTGGGGTCTGACAAGTCATGTCCACCCGTCTTGAAGGCCTTCAGACCGGGAGACAGAAAACCGGGTGTCGCGGTCCCGGATTGCTCGCCATTGCCTGGAATCATCACATAGGGGGGCAGGTACTGACACTTAGATCCCATGAGGTGCGACGCGGCAGTCCCCAGGTCGGGCATCGCCAGCAGTCCGCCGGGTTTGACTCCCTGCAGAATGTAGGCAGTCCCTTCACCGTGGCCGCTGATATTGTGAGTCATCGAACGGACGACTGCCAGTTTGTCAGCGTGACGGGCAGTATGGGCACACAGTTCGGTGAATTGGATCCCGGGAACATTCGTGTCGACATTGCGGTACGGACTGCGCTGCTCGACCGGAGCTTCCGGCTTGGGATCCCACGTATCCATATGGGAAACGCCGCCTTGCTCCATGACAATCAAGACTTGCTTCGCCCGGCCGGCCGCTTGGATGATCGGCGCCGAACCGGGCGCGGCCAAAAGGCTACGCTTCAATCCCATCGCACCCGCCGCTGCACCAAGTCCCAATCCCAGGAAACTTCGCCGTTGCATATTGGTCTCTACCTCTGACATGTCCGAATGGATGAAGCCGGCCGCTGACCGAA
>JAQGHS010000072.1 GCA_028291605.1 Planctomycetaceae bacterium
TGTGGCTGGGGCGTTACGAGCGTGGGCGGGAACTGGGCCGCGGAGGAATGGGTGTTGTTTATCAAGCCCGCGATACTCAGTTAGGGCGTTCGGTCGCGATCAAGGTCCTGCTCGCGGGACCCTATGCGAATCTGACTGATCTGGATCGCTGGCGGCGTGAAGCCGAGGCGGTCGCGTGCCTGGCTCATCCGAATATCGTGCAAATCTTGGAGATCGGCAATCACGACGGTCGACCGCTGATTGTGCTGGAATACGTGGCGGGACGGAATCTGTCGGAGCTCATTGCCGGACAGCCGCAGCCGGCCCAGTTTTCTGCTGAGTTGCTGGAAAAACTGTCGGGGGCCGTCCACTTCGCGCATCAGCGCGGCATCGTCCATCGAGATCTGAAACCCTCAAACGTCCTGCTGGCTACGTCGGAGAATCGTGACGCGGTCAGCCTGCGGCAGGGGAACGGAGAAACCGTTCGTTACGAGCCGAAGATCACCGACTTCGGCTTAGCCAAGCGGTTCGTGGGCGATTCCAGTCAGACCCGAACGGGAGCCCTGATTGGCACCCCCAGCTATATGGCTCCGGAGCAAACCGGTGTCTCAAAATATGTGGGACCGGCGTCGGACGTCTATTCGCTGGGCGCGATTTTGTATGAGCTGCTGACCGGAAAACCTCCCTTCGAGGCGGAATCGGTGCTCGAAACGGCACGTCAGGTCGTCTGGGATGAGCCCATTCCGCCCAGCCGGTTGGCGCCTCGAGTGCCACGCGATCTCGAAACGATCTGCTTGAAATGTCTCAGAAAAGAGCCCTACAAGCGGTATGCCACAGCCGATGCTCTGGCTGACGAATTGCGACGCTACCTGACCGGTCAGCCCATTCTGGCGCGACCGATTTCAATCTGGCAGCAGACAGTCCGTTGGGCCTGGAGACGCCCGGCGATAGCGGCCTTGATCGCCGTGAGCGTCGTGGCATTGACCTCGGTCTTGATGCTCAACTTGTGGCACACGGCGGAGCTGAAAAAATCGAATCAGCGACTCACGGATGCCCTGACGGAAACCGAGTCGGAGCGTGCGCGGGCCGAACGCGAACAAGCTGAGGCGGAACGTCAGTCGGAACGCTACCGCGAACAACTCAACCGGTCGCAGCGCGGCTTGTTTGCGCTGCAGCTCGCACAGGTGGAAAGCCTGTGGCGGAACGATCCGGGTCGAGGGTTGGTGTTGCTGGAAGACTCTAGCGTTTGTCCAGTACATTTGCGAGATTTTACCTGGCGATATCTCTACGGCCTATGCAAGCGGGATCGTCGCGTCCTGGCGGCTCCGGGACGAGGATTGACCTGGGTCGCATTGTCCCCCAATGGCCACCAGGCCGCAGCGATCGGGACCGACCATCGAGTCAGGATCTGGAAACTGGACCCCGCGATGATCCTTGAAACTGAGGAACCGGTCGAAATCCTGGCGGCCACGACGCAACTGCTACTTTCTGCGGCGTGGCGTGACGACCAGTCTCTGCTGCTGGTTGAAAAAAACGGAGCGACATCGTCGTGGGATCAGGCCTCCTTCGGTACTCGCGAGACGATCATTAACGGGACGACTGGTGCGGGTTGTGCGGCGTTCACACTCACTGCGAAACATCTGGCGCTGGGATATGCCTCGGGTGAAGTGAAGTTGTACGACCTGCAGAGCAAGAAAGTGCAGCATACGTTGGCGGCGCATGCAGGGGCCGTGCAGAGCGTGGCCTTCAGTCGCGATGAACGCTGGCTGGTGACGTGCGGGACTGAGGGGGCGATTTGCGTCTGGGATGTGGCCAGCGGGCAGCGGCAAATTGAAATCACGCCGCGGACTGACCCGGCGCTCGCGGTGGCGTTTGCTCCGGATGGAAAGTTGCTGGCGACCGGGCACAACGATGAAACCGTCAAACTTTGGCAACCGAGCGATGGCAAGTTAGTCGCGACATTGAAGGGACATCTCAGTGGCGTGATCGCGCTGAGCTTTTCGCACGACGGCCAGACGCTGGCTTCCGGGAGTCGCGACTTGAGTGTCCGCTTGTGGGATGTGGCCTCACGGCAGCCGCGCACGTCATTGACCGGGCATGCCAAAGCGGTGACCGCGTTGGACTTTTCGGCAGATGACCGCACATTGATCTCCGCGAGTCTCGATGGCACCGCCCGAGTCTGGGAGACCGTCACGCCGGCTCCGTTTGTGGAATGGACGGGGCATCGCGATCGTATTCTGGCCCTGGCATTTTCGCCCGATGGTCGGATGCTGGCGTCGTCGTCCAAGGATATGACGGTCAAGTTATGGGACCGCGGGACGGGGCAGATCCGTCATACGCTGGAACGAGTCCATCGTGTCCGGCGGATTGTGTTTACTCGTGACAGTAAGTTGATGCTGACAGCCAGTGAAGATCGCAGCGTGCGACTGTGGGACCCGGCGACAGGCAAGCAACTCAACATGCTGACGGGACATCAGGGTCAAGTATTCGGGATGGACCTCGCCCCTGACGAGCAGTCGATCGTAACGGCGAGCGACGACCACACCTTGCGGCTGTGGGATTTGCCTGACCGGGATGTGCGAGCCTCGTTCGGAGACCAGACTGACAGTACGGCAGTCGTGGTCTACTCACCCGACGGCAAGGTCGTCGTTTCAGCGGGCGCCGACCACGCGATTCGCGTCTGGGATGTGGCCACTCAAAAACTGTTGCACACGCTCACCGGTCATCAGGGCTGGGTCCATGGCCTGGCGTTTTCGCCGGATGGGACCACGTTAGTCTCGACCAGCTATGACGAGACCGCACGGATGTGGGACACCCGCTCGTGGAAGACTCGTGAGGTCTTGCGAGGCCATACCAGCTACGTGATGTTCGCCACGTTTTCCCCCGATGGTCAGACGTTGGCCACGGGGGCGGGCGACCGTTGGTCTCCAGTGGAAGGTGAAGTCAAATTGTGGGACGCCACCACCGGGCACTTGCGAGTCACCTTGCACGGTCAGACGGGGCCCGTGGTGTTTGATCCCAAGAGTCAGTACCTGGCGACGGGTAGCGAACAGGGAGTCATCCGCCTGTGGCCGGCCGTACAGACCAAGTAGACCCGCAGAACAAGTGATGCTGGTGAATCCCGTAACGCAAATTCGATGTTTGTTGGCGAGTGGCGATGGTTATCGACTGCAATAAGTTCGTTTTTCTTGGCCACAGAAGCACACAGAAAAACACGGAACGAAGAAGTCATTCTCTGTTCCTGTTCTGTGCTCTTCTGTGGCTAAATCTCTTCTCAAATCGAGGAACCGGTGAAACTGGGTCGCGGTCTGTTTGACCAAGCGGGTCTCCGAGAGAAATTGTGCAGGTGGCCGTGCTGCGTTCCCTTTGAGTAATGCGATGTCAAATCCATCGCATGCTCACGCCTGACGACCATCACGACTTCCCACCAACTGGCTTTGAAGGAGTCACTCTACCACGCCGGATCGGCGTTCCGCGGCACGACATCGCTCGCCGTCGAGCGACTGGCGTAGTCTTTGACCATGCTCAACAAGAGATCGCGATTGATGGGTTTCACGGTGTAGTCGTCGCAGCCGGCGGCGAGACATTTTTCGCGATCACCCGACATCGCGTGGGCGGTGAGTGCGATGATGGGGCGTGTATAGCCGTAGCCTCGCAAACGGCGGGTGGCTGAGTAGCCATCCAGGACCGGCATCTGCATGTCCATCAAGATCAGATCGAATGGACTTCCCAAGGCGGAGTTCGACAAGGCCAGCTCGCACGCGGCTTCACCGTTTTCCACGCACACGACTTCCATGCCAGCCTTGTTCAACACGTATTTGATCAGCCGCTGATTGTCGGGCCCGTCTTCCGCGAGCAGAATCTTCGCCGACTGCGGGGCTGCCGATTCGATGGGCTTGGGGACCACGGGGAGGGGAGCCGCCTCGATGCCGGGAATGATCAGTCGGGTCTGCTGCAGGTCGCCAGTGGCGATCGTGACGGTAAATGTGGTGCCGGAATCGGGTTGGCTGGTGACGGTCACCGTCCCCCCCAGCATCTGGACCAGGCGGTGGCAAATCGAGAGTCCCAACCCCGTACCTCCGTACTTGCGGGTCGTTGACGAATCGGCCTGCGTGAAGGGGCGGAACAGCTTCGCAATCTGCTCCTCCGTCATCCCAATGCCGGTGTCAATGACGTCAAATTGCAGGCACGCAGGCTGATCGGGTTCCTGTCGCAGGCGGACGACGAAGCGGACGGAACCCTGCTCAGTGAACTTGATCGCATTGCCGATCAGATTGATCAAAATCTGCCGGACGCGTGTCGGATCGGTATGGATGGTCTCGGGGACTTCGGTGGCGTATTCCAGCTTCAGATCGAGACCCTTCGCGGTGGCCCGCACGCGCATCAGCGTAATGACATCCGCGACCAGCTTGGTTGGCGAAACCGCCAGTTGTTCGAGTTCGAAACGGCCGGCTTCAATCTTCGACAGGTCGAGAATGTCGTTGATCAGTTCCAGCAGATATTCGCCATTGCGGCGAATCGTCTGGACGGCGTCGATTTCGTCGGGGCGTTCGACGGTCTGACTGAGGACATCGTTGAAGCCCAGGATGGCGGCCATCGGTGTCCGAATTTCGTGGCTCATGTTGGCCAGGAACTCGCTCTTGGCCTGATTGGCCGTATCGGACGCCGCTTTGGCCATGCGGAGGGTTTGTTCCCAGGTCCGCATCTCGCGAATATCGCGCGCAATTTGCGAGATGCCAATCAAGTCGCCATGCTCATTACGCACGGGCGAGACCGTCAGCTCGACATCGACCAGCGTCGCATCTTTGCGGCGGCGTACGGTCTCCAACTGCTGCACCGCATGGCCGGCACGGACTTCCTTATCGATCGCCGCTTCTTCATCAAGACGATCGTTCGGCAAGAGAAACATCGGGGACCGTCCCAGAACTTCAGCGGCCGAATAGCCGTAAAGGTGTTCCGCCCCGGCGTTCCAGGAGGTGATCTGGCCGTTGAGTTCCTTGCTGATGATGGCGTCTTCGGAGTGCTCGACGAGGGCCGTCAGGCGGCCGAGTTTGGCTTCCGTTTCGCGGACTTGATTTGCCAGTCGAGATCCGTGAAACGTGATCGCCAGCACGGGAAAGATCGCCAGGAGGCCGATGCCCGCTTCGTACCAGCGCAGCGACGCGGCATGGGCGACTTGACCACCAAACACGCGCGCACCGTTCGCCCAGGCCTGCCAGCAGAGCGAGCGAATCTCGAAGACAGCCTGGGTGTGGTGCTGGCTCATGACTCCCAAGTGAGTCGTCGCGTCGGCCGGACGGCTTTCTCGGAGCAGGTCGAAGATGTGATTTGCGTCGAGTTGAATCGCCATGACCGCCTGGTCGGCCTGTTTCAACTGGATGACCAACCCGCGTACTTCCTCAGAAGTTCCGATTTCAGACAGCGACTTCCGGACAGCCTGAGACGACTCCAGATAGGCCTGAACCGCTTTTTTCAAGCGTTCAGATTCGAAGTCCACGGCACCACTTTTCAACACGTCTTTGCCGGGTGCTTCCACGGCATTGGCCAGATTGGTCAGTTTGGAAAACTGAATGATCCGTTGCGTCCAGAGTTGATTGGCGAGGATGGAGTCTTCGTAACTATCGAGGAGCAGGCGAGTGACGTAGAAAGAAATGATGATCGTGATGAGATTGATCGAGGCCAGCACATAGGCTAGCCGGTACCAGCGCGATTGCTTCCAACGCGGACGTTTCAGTTTCCAGAAATTGAGCAACTGGGCCATTTTGTCCGTTGTAACCGCGCATGGTGCTCGCGACGTGGGAAGCGATCCTTCAACGAGCTGTCCCTCCTGATCTGCATCTGGTTAATCTTCGGCAGTGGCGATAACCCGCTGCAGCGATACCCTTAGGGCCAGCACGGACTGAGTGACTTTGCCCGGCGAAGTACCATCTCGCACGATTCGCCATCTTTGCGGGGGATGGCAAATACTCCGGCTGTTCGAGGTTTGACGGCTTGTACCGTATTCTTCGTCGTAGGATAGGCATCCTGCCTGTCACTCGCGCAGCGACAAAGGGTGAACCAGGAGTCTGCGGTGGTCCAATGGGTGATCGTGGGAGGAATGGACTTCGGGTTTGTCACTTAGGTGACAAATGGCAGGCAGGATGCCTATCCCACGGGCGACGCTGACCTGCGTGACCCTTCCGCGATTTGCATAGGTTGGTTCTAATGGATCTGGTCTGCACCGGTGGCTGCGTTCGCCGCCGGAATTCAGTGAGATTTTCAGACTAAGACGTCCTCGACCAGAGAGAGGCCACGATGCGGCGAGTTACGAGTTGGAGTGTGTGTCTGCTGCTGTGTTCCATCGGTATTCTGCAGGCCGACGAACCGGCTTGGGAACGGATTAAGCTCGATGACACTTTTCGGTCCGAAGGGGTCACCGCGTTTGACGTCAATAAGGACGGCAAGCTGGATGTCGTGACGGGCGACGTGTGGTATGACGCCGCCGACTTGAAAATGCACGAAATCCGTAAACCTGGCGTGTTTGACGGAGCCAAGGGCTACAGTCAGAGCTTCGCCTGCTTCAACTACGACATCAATCAAGACGGCTGGTCAGACTTGATCTGTATCGGTTTCCCTGGGGTTCCGTGTCACTGGTATGAAAACCCCAAGAATGAAGCTGGCCACTGGAAGCAGTCTGAGATCTGGCACAGTGCGGCGAATGAATCCCCGCAGTTCCTGGATTTGACCGGTGACGGTAAGCCGGAATTGGTGATGGCTTCCGAGCCAGAAGGAATCGTCGGTTATCTGGAAGTTCCGGCCAAGGAAAACATCGCCAAGAAATGGATCTTTACGCCAGTCAGCGTGGAGAAAATCCCCGTCGGCAGTCACCGTTATTATCACGGTATCGGTGTTGGCGACGTGAATGCGGACGGCCGCCAGGATCTCATCATTCCTCATGGTTGGTGGGAGCGGCCCGAGAAGCTCAATGAAGGCCCTTGGACTTTCCATCCCTTAACGCTGACGAAAGACGGTAAGGGGGGCTCATTCTCATCGGCAGATATTTATGTGGATGATCTCGATGGCGATGGCGACAACGAAATCATGCTCAGCTCCGCTCATGGCCGGGGAATCTGGTGGTTCGAAAATGTCGGTTCGAACAAAGAGCCGAAATTCGAATACCACTTGCTCGACGACAAATTCACGCAGACGCATGCGTTGAACTATGCCGACATCAACGGCGACGGGACCAAGGATCTGATCACCGGCAAGCGGTTCTATGCTCACGGGCCCGGTGGCGACGAAGATCCGATGGGCGAAGTCGTGATGTATTGGTTCGAGATTCAGAAAACGAAGGGAATGCCTCCCAAGTTCATCCCGCACAAGATTGAGGCGGGGACTGGTACCGGAGTCGGCACCCAATTCCAAGTGATCGACTTCAATGGCGACAAGAAGCTCGATATTGTGCTGTCGAATAAGAAAGGGACGAACGTCCTGATTCAGAAGTAGGCAGAACGCTTTCAAATAGGCAATCTACGGCGACTAACCGACCCGCTCCGCACATTTCTGCGTGAGCGGGTCTTTTTGTAGACCGGTTGGCAGGGGTCTGGAACCGAACCTTTATAAAAGACGCCTGATTGGGGTGCGAGAGCGAACATGAAGTTCGCCAACCCGCTGGCGTCTGGCAGCAATTTTCCAGTCGATTTCTCGGTCTGAATGGTTGTTGCCGGAACTTTGGGCTCTGGCCTGAATTTCAATCATCTCGCCCCGATTGCCAGTAAGAGCGGCTGAGGACAACTTTGTCTCAGCTCCAATGCGACACAACTCACGATCAATGGAGGATCTGAGTGTTTTCAAGAACGAACATCTCGAGCTTACCCTGCTCAGGGAGCCCTCAGCGGACCGCGCTGGCGCTGCTGACAGCTTCGGTGTTCCTTCTGACCGGCTGCACTAAGAGCCCGCTCGGCGGGACGCCCGGAGCTGTGACGCACGACGTCATTTCGACCCCCTTCCACGTCGGCCAGGCTGTCATCGGCACCGGTAAAGAAGTGGCTCATATTGATGTCATCATCGGACATAAAGATGGGCCCGTCGGCACCGCGTTTGTAAATGCCCTCGCCAATCAAAAAGAAGGCCACTCGAATCTGCTGGCGGTCATTGGCTCCAATACGGCGGTCAAGCCATCGACCGTGTTGATTCCGAAAGTCTCGACGCAGGATTCTAATCACTCAGTGATGCTGTTCGGCCCGGCCCAGTCGGCCGTCGCCAAAGCGGTTTCCGATTGCCTCTCGGAGGGCATTATTCCCGCCGGCAAAGAGGATGACTGGGTCATTGTCTGCGGTATCTACCTGCACTGGGATGCTCGCGACAGCAAGAAGGTCTACAAGTACAACTACACGGCGACCAAAGAGGCTGTTAGTCGAGCCATGAAAGGCCTTCCAACGCTGCCGGAAATCGACAAGTTCAAGGCGAACCTCGACCATCCGTGGATGCCCGAGGGTTCACCGGAAGAGGCCACGTCAACTGCGACGCGGCCTCGCCAAGGCTACTAGGCGTTGGGCTTGAGATGCGTCTCTGCCATCAAATTTGAATGGCATCGAGAACATTGGTCGCGCATAATCTGGCGATCATGAACTTCTATTTTCGCTGGGCGATCGTCATTGGATTTGCAGTCCTTGCCTTTGCCGGACCATTGGCCTGGGCGAGGAGTGTGTCCCTCCAATTCGCCGCGATGCTCGAACCTGACGCGCGTGCCGAAATGTCGGCCGCGAATACGTTCGGGGAAGGGGTTGATCCTTTTCACCGCGGGAGTCTAAGCGACTTCGGAATGGAAGTGACATCCGCAGATATGAATCGGCTCGCGGCGGCCGGCCTGCTGTGGAAATACTGGTGGCTGTTAGGGTTGCTGGTGCTCGGCTGCAGCTATGGCTTATTCGTGGTGCTGGGATTTGATCGCTGAGCGATCAAAGATAGTCGTTGATCGCTCCGCGATCGAAACGCGATCGCAGTAGCGACCAACAAACGCTCTTGCGAACTTCCGTTGCCAGGCGCTAGCCCACGGGTTGAAGCGATTTGCGAGATTGACGTCTCCAGACAAGCCGACCTGGAAGCTGTCGCGTTACGACCGATCTTCGAATGTTATTCCACCCGCAAGCTGCGTTCGCGTTACGATCGCGGAGCGATCAACGACTATCACCGCACCCGCACTCCATCCAGATATAGTGCTTCCACGGAGCCCGGAAAAGTCACCCCTTCGAATGGTGACCAGCCGCATTTCGTCTTGAGCTGGCTGCGTTCAATCGTGATCGGGCGGTGAAGATTCAACACGGTGATCGATGCCGTGTAGCCCGGTTCCAGGCGGCCAAACTTTTTCGGCGCGACAAACGGATTCACAAATCTGCCGGGATTTTCCGAACAGACGCGAGCGATGTCTTCCGGCGTAAAGCCTTGCTTGGCCATCAGCCAGGTCACGAACGGGCCGTAAGTGTCCAGGTGCGGTTGGCCGGAAATTCCGCGTGCCTTTTCTTCCAGCGTATGCGGAGCATGGTCGGTCGCTAGATAATCCAGTGTTCCATCTCGCAACGCAACGAGCATCGCCAGTCGATCGGCATGGGCACGCAGCGGCGGATTCATCTGCATCCAGCCGCGATTGGCGTCCACGATGTCGGTTTCATCGAAGTACAAGTGATGCGGAGTCACCTCGCAAGTCACCCGCAATCCCTTGGCCCGAGCAGCACGGATCAGCGGCAAGCCTTCCCCGACCGAGTAATGACACAGCTTGCCGGTCAGGTCGTATTTTTCAATCATCTGCAAGGCGAAACGGGTCGCCGAGACTTCGCATTCGGGCGGCCGGCGTTGTTCGTGCGTTGGAGCTCCTTTGTGTTGCTCCATCAATTCCGGATCTTCGCAATGGAAGCTCACGTCACAACCGCGGTAGTTGGCCAGGGTCTCGTCCAACTGCTGCAGAGTCGTGAAGAACAAGTCGCCCACGCTGTGCCCCATGTAGGCCTTGTACGGGACGGGGAATGATAGGGGACGTGTCCCCGGCCCGATACCGGCATAGAGCGTCACATGGACCGGAATTTCGCGGCTGGCGAGGTGACGCTGTTTGGCATGATAACTGGCATCGTCAATCGGCGCGGCGGGGTTATTGGGCATGTCCGCCACATGGGTCACGCCACCATTGATCGAGGCCGCCGAAACCGTGCGGAAATCTTCTTTGTAGATTTCTTTGCCGCTGACGTCATCGCGGGCGTGGATGTGGATATCACCCATCCCGGGGAAGATCAGGCAGTCTTCGCCGAAGGTGATGTCGGCTGGTCCCAGTTGCGGGCCCGATTCGACTATGTATTGCCCGGCGATACGAATTTGCCCCGTCCACTGGCGGTCGGCTTGGACGAATTGGCCAGCGATGATCATTACGAATATCCTGTCAGAAAAACCGATCCCAGTTGTCGAATCCGCCGTAGGATAGGCATCCTGCCTGTCATTTGTCACCTCAAGTGACAAACCCGTAGTCCATCTATCCTACGATCGCCACTTTGAAAACGGCATGTTGTTGGTTCACCTCTTTGTCGCTTCGCGACTGACAGGCAGGATGCCTATCCTACGGCTGGCATCTGCCCCAGATGTATCTCCGTGTCATATTCAAAGCACACCTGGCCATCGGACTGGTTCGCTTCAAAGATCTCCTTGAGCTTCTGCATTAACGGTGCATGCTGCGGCTGTCCCTCGGCGGGAACGTACGATGAGGATAACACCCGTCCTCGCAACCCTTCCCAGTTGAATCGTTGTTCGTTGTACAGGGAACGGTACTTGTACGTTTCTGGAGCATAGAACGCGGCAATCTTCGCTCGATCGATGTTGGTGTGCTGAATCTCGCGATAGTCAGTGCCGTACTCGTTGAGCAGGGCCTCGTAGGCACGCAAGAAGGGCGTCGAATCAATGCGGCGGGAATTCCACATCAAGGCGCACCATCCACCCGACCGGAGGATGCGCGAGAACTCGGCACGCGTTTTCTCGGCATCAAACCAATGAAACGCTTGGGCCGCGACGATTAAATCGACGCTCGCGTCGGGCAGCGTGGAATGTTCGGCAGTCCCGTCGATGCTCCGAAACTGCGGGTACTTAGCCAGTAACGTCTCCGCCGCCTGTCGCATTTCGCGGTTAGGTTCGACCGCATAGACCGTGTGCCCGCGCCGCAGGAAAAGTTCCGCGGAGATCCCGGTGCCGGAGCCGATGTCGGCTACCGTGGAGGGCTGTGTGACACCGGCGTCCTCGGCCAGTATCCGGAACAACTCGTCGGGATAACCTGGCCTCCAGCGGATGTAGTTCTCGACTCGATCCGAGAAACGCCGCGTCGAATTTTTGTCTGCCGGTGTGTTCATTTCTTGATTCCGAAGTCACAACCGCGCGTAGCCGAAGTCGCCCAGACTTCGGGCGTAGTCCGTTAACCGCCCGAAGTCTGGGCGACTTCGGCTACGCTGCCGTCACGTATTCCCCTTAAACGGCTTGGGTAAACCTTTGCCGCTCCCCTTTTTCCCTTTTCTCGCTTTGCCGCGTTGCGGCTTCGACTGCTGAGCGGCCATTTCGGTGGTGGACAGCGACTGGCCCATCTCCTGCTTCAGCTTGAGAATGCGATCGCGCAACTGAGCCGCCCGTTCGAAGTCCAGCTCCTGGGCCGCGGACAGCATTTCCGCTTCCAGTTCGTTGAGAAATTCTTGTGTCGAAAAATCCTTCTCGTCGATTTTTCCAATCGCATCCCGGACGGTCCGACGGGCGTCGATTTCTTCTTCGATGCCGCGGCGAATGGCCTTCTGGATGGTGGCCGGAGTAATCCCGTGCGTCTTGTTGTAGGCCTCTTGCAACGCCCGACGACGATTGGTTTCGTCCATTGCCCGCTGCATACTGTCGGTGATCTTATCGGCATACAGATAGACTTGTGCGTTGACGTTACGGGCCGTACGCCCGATGGTCTGAATGAGGCTCGTTTCGCTGCGCAAGAAGCCCTCTTTGTCGGCATCCAAAATGGCGACAAGCGAAACTTCCGGCAGGTCGAGACCTTCACGCAACAGATTGACCCCCACTACGGCGTCGTACTTGCCCTCGCGCAGTTCCCGCAGAATCTCGACACGCTCGATGGCATCGAGTTCCGAATGCAGCCACGCGCATTTGATCCCTTCGTCCTGCAAATAGGTCGTCAGATCTTCCGCCAGCCGCTTGGTGAGGGTAGTGACCAGAGTTCGCTCGCCTTGGGAAGTCCGATAGCGAATCTGTTCCATCAAGTGCGGCACCTGACCACGGGCCGGCATGATCTGAATCGTCGGGTCGATCAGGCCCGTCGGACGGATGACCTGCTCGACGACCGCGCCACCGGTTTGCTCCAATTCCCAATCGGCAGGAGTCGCCGAGACAAACAGGCAACTCTTCGCCCGAGCTCGCCATTCATCAAACTTGAGAGGGCGATTATCGAGAGCACACGGCAGACGGAAGCCGTGCTCAACGAGCGTCGTCTTCCGGGAAAAATCTCCCGCGTGCATCCCGCGAATCTGGGGGATCGTGACGTGCGATTCGTCGACGAACAGCAAGAAATCTTCGGGGAAGAAATCGTACAGAGTGAAAGGGGGTTCGCCCGGTTTGCGTCCGGCCAATGGGCGGCTGTAATTTTCAATCCCCGGACAATGTCCCACTTCCTGGAGCATTTCCAGGTCATATCGCGTCCGGGCACTCAACCGCTGGGCCTCGAGCAGCTTGCCCTCTTTCCGGAAGAATTCGAGACGTTCTTCCAGCTCGTTCCGGATTTCCTGCAAGGCCGAATCAATGCGTGATTGCGGCAACACGAAGTGTTTGGCGGGATAGATGTAGGCTTCTTGCACCCGTTTGACTTCATCTCCGGTTGTCGGATTAATGATCGACAGCCGTTCGATCTCATCGCCCCACAGTTCGATCCGGTAGGCAAATTCCTCGTACGCCGGCCAGACTTCCACAATGTCGCCCCGCACGCGGAACCGGCTGCGTTCGAGAACAATATCATTGCGGTCGTATTGAATATCGATCAACTTGCGCAGCAACTCGTCGCGGTCAATCTCACCACCCACCGTCAGCGGCACCATCATTTCGAGGTAGTCGCGCGGCGATCCCAAGCCATAAATGCAACTCACGCTGGCCACGACGATCACATCGCGGCGACTCATCAGGGCGCTGGTGGAAAACAGCCGCAAGCGGTCGATCTCTTCATTGATGGACGAATCTTTTTCAATGTAGATATCGCGCTGCGGGATGTAGGCTTCGGGCTGATAGTAGTCGTAATAGCTGACGAAGTAGGTAACGGCGTTGTTCGGAAAGAATTCCTTGAACTCACCGTACAACTGTGCGGCCAGCGTCTTATTGTGCGACAGGACGAGCGTCGGCCGCTGCAGTTTCTGGATGACATTCGCCATCGTAAAAGTCTTACCCGACCCGGTCACGCCGAGCAGCACTTGATCCCGTTTTTTCTGCTGAAACCCTTCAATAATGCTCTTGATGGCCGCGGGCTGATCCCCGGCGGGTTCGAACGGACTGACGAGTTGAAACTCGGGCATAATTATTCCTGTTGATACGTGGCGTTGCCGGATATTATACGCCTCGCAAAGAGTCCCTGTCAGTCTGACTGGAAGTGGATGGCAGCGAATTAAAAGAGACAGCGAATAAATACGGACGAGCCAGGATGACAACGAATGGTCCCATTCGCTGTCTCCTTTAATTCGCTGCCAATGAATGGGATTGCCAGATGATCGAGCCGTGATTTCATGCTATCCTGAACCGCTGCCGCTCGTGTCGCCCTACCGAATTTCCGGAGAATCTCAATGTCCCTCGACCTTCCTCTGCTAAACCGACGCGAGTTAATCCAAACGTCATTGCTGGCCGCACTGGGCACAGGGCTCAGTTCCAGCTTGGCCGCCGAAGCTGCGCCACTCGAAATCTCCACTTTCACTGTGGATGCCACGCCTCCGATCGGCCACCCGTGCTGTGGCGGATGGATCACACCGATTCAAGTGGTCGATGATCGACAGTTGGCTTTGGGGATTGTTTTAAAAGGGGCCGGTGCCCCGGTGGTCATCATCGCCGTCGATTGGACCGGCATTCTGAACGATTCATACTTCCAACTGCAGAAGGCGGTCGCCGAAGCTGTCGGGACGACTTCCGAACGAGTGGTCGCGCAGTGCGTGCATCCACATAATGCCCCATTCGCGGATGGTGGTGCTCAGAAATTGCTGGCGGCAGCGCCGGGGACTCCGCCGCACACACTCGACCTGGAATTCTTCGACAAGTTTGTGCTGAACGTCGCCACCGCCGCCAAGGCCAGCTTGGCTCAGGCACAGCCGTTGACGCATGTGGGTGTCGGTCAGGGAAAAGTCGATCAAGTGGCCGCCAATCGTCGGATTAAGGGGCCCGACGGCAAGTTGTTGAACATGCGCGGCAGCGCTTGTAAGGATGAAAAACTGCGTGCCGAGCCGGAAGGTTTGATCGATCCCTATTTGAAGACGGTCAGTTTCTGGAACGGCGACCGGCCCGTGGCGGCGTTGCACTACTATGCGTGCCATCCGATGAGCTATTACGGAGACGGCCACGCGACTCCTGATTTCTGCGGGCTGGCTCGCGAGAAACGCCGGGCTGATGATCCACAGGTCATGCAGATGTATTTCGATGGCTGCGGCGGGAACATCGCTGCGGGCAAGTACAACGATGGTACGCCCGCCATGCGTCCTATCCTGAGAGACCGCATCTACGATGCGATGGTCGCCGCCTGGAAGGCCACGGAAAAACATCCGGTGACCCAATACGTCTGGCGTTCGGAACCAGTCAATCTGCCGCCGCGTACCGAGGCCGCCTATTCCGAAGAAACCGCGCGGCAAATGCTGCAAGACGAGAAACAAGCGAAGCCGATGCGCGGCCGTGGGGCGATGATCTTGTCCTGGCTATCTCGCAGCCAGCGCCCCATCAATATCACCTGCCTGGAATTGGGGCCGGCGAAGATCGTTCATCTGCCGGGCGAACCGTTCATTGAGTATCAGTTGCACGCACAACAAGCGAAGCCGAAGGATTTCGTGTGTGTCGCCGGATATGGGGATGGCGGGACGTGGTACATTCCGACTGCGGCGGCTTATCCCGAAGGAGGATATGAGGTCTCGGTCGCGTGGGTTGGTCCGGGCAGCGAGGCGATTCTGCACAAGGCGATGGAGAAGGTTTTGGCGGTCGGATAGAATTTCGGTCGAATGCGGCGCGGTGACTCTCCGCCACTGGGCTTGTCCCAGTGGTTCCCGCGCTTTTGCACTACCCCCAAACTTTGCGCCGACTATAGCGCATAAGCGCGGGAACCACCCCCGCAAGGGTGGCGTAATCCATCTACCGACATTTCAACTTGCTTTACTTCGAGCCCGAAACTACAAGGAACTCTCTGAAACACGAGAGCAAAGATAGTCGTTGATCGCTCCGCGATCATAACGCGATTGCAATAGCGGGCTGAAATAACGGATGGGGCCCAATACTGCGAATGCGT
>JAQGHS010000075.1 GCA_028291605.1 Planctomycetaceae bacterium
GAAGTCCCAGGCACACGCAGCTCCCACCGGAAAATGCTGGTAGGTGTCGTAGAAGGTGTGCAAGGCCAACCCCATTTGCTTGAGGTTGTTCTTGCACTGAGACTTCCGGGCCGCTTCCCGCGCCTGCTGCACGGCCGGCAATAACAGGGCGACCAGAATGGCGATGATGGCGATTACCACCAGTAATTCGATCAACGTGAATCCAGGCCGGCGTTGAGCCAGCCTCCGGTACGAGCGCAACGACTTCTGCATGGGAATTACCTCCAAAGAAATAAGAGTGCACACACGGAAAGATAACCGTGACGCCAACAAGAAACGGCAGAGCCAAGCCAACCACGTGGGCGGATCAGGCACCACGCACGGAGAAACCATACAAAAGTATGTACGAAATACCTCTAAAGAATCAGCCCTTGGCGAATTCGGATCGGAGATTGTCGATTGGCCCGCAAGATTGATGCGGAGGCGAATGCTGGGTGACGAAGAATTCGCACACCCAAGACATTAATGGTGAAGAACCACTAGTAATGTTTGATCTTGTATAGATTAAGTTTCCGATAGTTTCAAGCGCTAACTAAAGAAAAAATTAGAAAAAAAGAAACAAAGTGGCTCCGTCGGTGTTGCAGAACAGTCTGCGTTAGAAATCCGGAGAAAACCCGCTGCAGCACAGCAAAAATGGGTAAGGAACATCCACTTACCGAGTCAGTTTGTCTGATGATCGACAATCAGATTATGGCCAATTTACCATCAATCTGAGGATCTTGCGGCGCGATGGCCGCATGATTTCATTCGCCGTCGGACATCGACAATTCGTCTGCAATTACCGTGTTGATGCCTCCTGCCGTGGCGGATTGCTATTTCCGGCCGGCTGGCTTAGAGGGGCATAACTGTGGTGGCAGACCTTCGCCTGCCAGTCGAATCCGCCCCTTCAACACAACAAATCGGGATCCTCGCGGTAAGTTCGCCTGGGATTGATCCCTTGATTGGCAATTTGTCTGCTCTCGTCGACGAAGTTACAAAGTAGCCTTCACGCTCCACGTGAAGGCAGCCGGGCGCGCGGACCAACTGCAAAGGCATTCAACGTCCACGGCGCGCTCGGTCTTCTTTACGGGGGGCGTAAAGGCTACTTTCTTTGCAGAATCTCTGCCTTCCCGCCACGCGTTCGCTGGGCACCCTACTTATCCCCGATCCCATTTGCGTACAATTCGACGAAGTGACCCGTTGTTGTTCGCCGTTGAGGATTGTCATGGGCCGTGTGCTGCGGATTGGAAATGGAGCCGGATTCTGGGGTGATAACCTGGACGCCCCCCGGTTGCTTGCGGAATCAGGGCGGCTCGATTATTTGACGCTGGAGTACCTCGCTGAGCTCACTTTGTCCATTCTCGCACACCTGAAGTCGCGCAATCCCGAAGCGGGATTCGTCACTGATGTTCCGGTGGTGCTGAGCAGCCTGCTGCCGGCCCTGCGGTCTCAACCACAGCTGAAGGTCGTGACAAATGGCGGCGGGATGAACCCCACCGCGTGTGCGCGAGCGATTTCCGGCATCCTCACCGCAGCCGGCATGGCAGATTGTCGCGTCGCCGCCGTCAGTGGTGACGATATCCTGCCCCGCCTGGACGAACTGCAAGCCTCCGGCGAGCCCCTCCACCACTTTGATACCGGCAAACCGCTGGGCGATCTGCGCTCGCAATTGGCCTCGGCGAACGTCTATCTGGGAGCGGGTGGTATCCGGCAGGCATTGGGGCAAGGGGCTCGGATCGTGATTACCGGACGCGTGGCCGATGCCTCGTTGACCCTGGGACCGGCTCTGCATGAATTTGGCTGGAGCGACGATGATTGGCCCCGGCTGGCGGCCGCGTCGGTGGCCGGGCATCTGATCGAATGCGGAGCTCAGGCGACTGGCGGGATGTATTCGGCCTGGGATTCCAACCTGCCTCTAGCCAACGTCGGATATCCCATCGCCGAGATCGATGCGGACGGCCAAATCACCATCACCAAACCCGACGGCACCGACGGCGCGGTGACCCCCGATACGGTCGCGGAACAATTAATCTACGAAATCGGCGATCCTCAACATTATCTCACTCCGGATGTCGACGTCGATTTCTCCCAAGTCCGACTGACGCAGACGGGTCCGGATCGAGTAGCGGTCACGGGAGCAGCGGGAAACCCGGCGCCACCGACCTATAAAGTTTCGATGGCATATCGCGATGGCTACATGGCCACGGGAACGCTGGTCATCTACGGTCCGAATGCGACCGCACGCGCACGCCAATGTGGAGAGATGCTGCTGCAGCGTGTGCGTCGCGCAGGACACGTTCTCGCTCGCACGAACATTGAATGCCTCGGAAGCGGTCAAGTCGTACCGGGGGTGGCGCCGCCCATCGACGCCCCGGAAGTCGTCTTGCGAGTCACCGTGCATGACTCTTCGAAAGCGGCGGTTGAACGTTTCACTCGCGAGTTTGCACCGCTGGTGACATCAGGGTTGTCGGGAGTAACAGGCTATACCGGTCCGCGAGCCAAGCCGTGGCCGGTACTGGCTTACTGGCCGACGACAATCCATCGCGACCGGATGCAAGCGGTGGTGGATGTGAAAACGGCGGGGGAATGGATTTCGTAGTCCGACTCTCTGAGTCTGGAGCATTGATTGACGAAGATAACCCGACTCAGGGAGTCGGGCTACGGAAAGGTCCTCAACACATGGCAAATACCATCCCACTCAGCGAAATCGCCCATGCTCGGTCTGGCGATAAAGGCAACCACGCCAATGTCGGCGTCATTGCCTG
>JAQGHS010000083.1 GCA_028291605.1 Planctomycetaceae bacterium
GTAGTTGTTCCCTCTGGCATCCCTCCAGGATGCGTTCCCGTTGACGTCGTAACCGGTGGTGTCGTCGCTTCGCTCCTCAACCACCGGCTATTAGCTGCGAACCTTCCAGGTTCGGAATTCATCCTGATTTCAATCAATCGGGGACCCCGCTTCGTCGCAAATTGCGCAACTTCAAAACTGGCGCTTCGAGCTTGTATTCGTCAGACACTGCCGAGGCTTTGTTGGTGATCCCCTTCAGGGATAATCCATGCCATACCAAAAGCGACGGACCAAGACTCAACCATCGACGAATTTGCCCCCGAAGAGGGGCGCCATTTTGGCCGGATTGACGCCTCGATGTATGATCGAAGGGTGATCTGTGCCGAAGAGAACTTTCACAGGGGGAGCACAAGGGGGACATCGGGAAATTGGGCTCTGAGCTGACATCAGGGGGGCTGAGCGGGGCTCGGATGGGTTGCCCGCGGAGTTTGATTGAGGTTCGGCGAAACGGCGGGCGGTGGGGCCGAACTGCGCGGCAGTTCGAGGGCGCACATCGTGCGCCTGCGGCGAGAGAATTGATCGGAGTGCGTTGATAGTCGATTTAAGACAGATCGAAGTCAAAGAGTTCAAAGGGATCACAGTTCTGTCGAATTGGGTTTTGCCTTTCTTCGTGACCTTCGTGGCCTTCTGTTAAAAAGATTTGGAACAGAAGCTCACAAAGGTCACGAAGAGTTCGAAGGGATCAAAGAATTCAAAGTGCGCACCAGATTTCGGTGTGGGGTTGGACCCGTAGGATGGGCACTCCTGCCCGTCTGTTTTGCGGAGACGAACCCGGAGACGGGCAAGAGTGCCCATCTTACGGACGAAGACGAGAACCGGGTTCAAAGGGATCAAAGAGTTCAAAGAAGTCGAAGGGAACGGTGGCCGCGATTCGTCGGTTGCGGCCCCGTTCGGTCAGGCTGGATCGAACACGTGTACGTCAGAGCAAAGAATTCAAAGAAGTCGCGCGATGATTCACTGTCGGTCGGCGGAGGGCGGGGACGAGCGATCAACGATACTGGGTGCAGGCCGGAGTCGGGCGCTCGATGGTATACACAGGAACAAAGAATGCAAAGAATCTCAACGTCGTTGTGATCTGCTACCAGAAAGTATTCCATTGGCCGGTTTGCGACCTAACCACACCGGGCAGTGGAACTTCGGACGGGGCGGCCGAATCCAGTACGTATTCACTAGTTCAAAGAATTCAAAGAATGCACGAGATTTGCGCGGGGGTTGGTGCAAACGCGGATTGACGGTCACCGAAGGTGACTCACGGATCTCGCAGAATATCGGACTTTGGCCGTCGTGCAGTGGATACTAAACTGATGTTCAAAGAATTCAAAGAAGTCACGCGGTGACACGCGTGTGAAACGATGCGGTACGCTCCGGAACTGCCTGCTCGTATTTCCGCCCGGAGGGCTCGACGAAGGTAGCCGGAGGTGGGAGCCTCTGGGCAAGACGGAGTGATTGTCGATGCTTCCAGGAGGGTATCGCCAAACTTCGCCGGCCCCTCCGGGCAACGCCGTGAAGGATTTCGTAGCAGAACTCGCCAAGAGTTCTGGCCGTATTGGTCACGGCCCCCGAAGTCTTGGCGACTTCGGTTACGAGGAATTCTCGTCGTCCGACTTCCGTTGAGGCCCTGCGGCAACGGCCTTGTAGCAGAACTCGCCCAGAGTTCTGGCCGTATTGGTTACGGCTCCCGAAGTCTTGGCGACTTCGGCTAGCGTGGGTTTCGCCGTGTGAAAATCCCTCACGGCGTAGCTCTCCGGGCTGAAAGGCCAAGACGAATCGAGATCGAAAGTGCGCAATTTCAGAACTTGCGCTCGGAGGGGACTGCTTCTGTTGCCGCCGCGTTTCGCCAGAACGCGGGCGAGTGACTGGCGAGGCCCGCACTCTGGCGAGATGCGGCTACGACGAGGTGCGACTCAGGAGTGAATTAAAACGGGATAGAAAACTTCCATCACGTTGAACACGTCAGGCTCAGCTTGATCTTTCTGGCTGCGGCACCAGATTTGCCACTGGGTGCGGTACTTTGGGGCGATTGGCTAGAGGGTAATGGCAATTTTTGAGGACGTTGACAGTGGTCGGCAGATGCCATCGGAAAGTCGTCGATGTTTTTTAGTTTTGTCGAATTGGGCACGCTTCCAGTTGTTCTTCACAGCGGGTACGCTCATATCTAACAGGGAGTCGTGCTATGACGATGAGATTGATTCGCCTCGTGTGTTGTCTGGCAGTTGCGACCGTATTGACGGGAGGAGCCGGGACGGAAGTCCGTTGCCTGGCTGCCGAGCAACCACGGTGCGCGGTCCTCGAAGTCTTTACGCGGGGTGACTCGGACAAGTCGAAAGCGGCCCACGAGTTCGTCACCAAGACTTATGGCCAGCGTCCCGGCGTTCACCTTGTCGTCCGGGATGTCGTCGCCGACCCGAAGGCGCTCGACCGCTTTTATAAGCTCGCCGACCATTTCAAGCTCACCAAACCCGGGCTGCCGGCGTTTTATGGCAGCGGACTGTTCGAGGTCGGCTGGGATGCGGTGACCACGCCCAAACGCCTGGACGAGATGTTCACAGTCGAGGTCTTCATCCGGGCCGGTTGCCCGCGGTGTGCTGCGGCGAAGCCGGTCATCTTCGATCAGATTGCGCCGCGCTATCCCGGCTATAAGTTCGTGCCGCTCGACATCGCGGCATCAACGGACGCCGGGAACCGTCTCAATGAGTTGTCCCAACGCTACGGGGTGCAGGCCACCTCGGTCCCCGCGCTGCACTATTGCGGACAATTGAAGGTCGGCTTTTTCGACGCCGCCACCAGTTATCGTCAATGGGACGATGTGCTGAAGGCTGTGACTATTGTCTGCCCGGTCGAGAAGAAGCCCGCGGAAAAGAAAGTGTCCTATCAACGGCAGCCTCAGAGCGTGTTTGAAATGCCTGGATCATGGGAGGGCGAGGGACCCAGAGGGTACCCCGCCGAGCCGCATACGACCGCAGGTCGGCAACCGCCGGAGGCCTTGATTGATGCCTCCGGCGGACGCCGAGCTAAAGCTCGTCTTCGGCTCGGCGGGAGCCTCGCCCTCCCTTCTCAAACACTCTCGCAACGTGACGACATTAGCCACGCGGGTGGAGTTCCCCTCTGGCTGGTCGCAGTGGTGCTAGCGCAACCTGCGCCGGAAACTGCCACCGAAGAACCTCCTCCACGGGCACCGATCGCGAGCAAAGTTCCTCAATATAATGATGGAACTGAAACTGCTCCGCCGCGACCAACGCCACCGGTCGACGAGGGCGATTCCGACGCACCGCCGCAGCGTCGCGCTGTGCCGGATGAAGTTCCGCCTGAGACCGATCCGCTCGCGTTGCCGCTCCCTCCGACTTCGCAGAGCGTCGAAACGATCACGCTGCCGATGTTGGGCGAGGTCCGCTGGCGCGCCTGGGGGATGCCGGCCTTCACGATCGCTGTGGGTCTGATCGACGGGTTCAATCCGTGCGCGATGTGGGTCTTGATGTTTCTGTTATCGCTGCTTGTCAATCTGCGTGATCGATGGAAGATCCTGGCCGTGGCCGGGACGTTCGTGTTCATCAGCGGACTGGCCTATTTCGCGTTCATGACGGCGTGGCTGTCGGTCGCCAAGCTGGTGATCTTTTTGCGGCCGGCCCAACTGACACTGGGTGTGCTGGGCCTGATCGTCGGCTTGATCCACATCAAGGATTTCTTCGCCTTCAAGAAAGGGGTCTCGCTGTCGATCCCCGAATCGACCAAGCCCGGTCTCTATAATCGCATCCGGCGTGTCGTAATGGCCGAAAGCCTGTGGGCGGCGATCGTCGGCGCGACCGTCCTCGCCGTGCTGGTCAACATCATCGAACTGCTGTGTACTGCAGGCCTGCCGGCGATGTACACGGGTATTCTCACCATGCAGAAGTACCCTCCGTGGGAGAACTACCTCTACCTGTTGCTCTACATCGCCGCGTACATGTTCGACGATTCGGTCATGGTGGCCATTGCGGTGGTGACGCTGGGAAAGAACAAGCTGCAAGAACGCGGTGGCCGCATTCTAAAACTGCTCAGCGGCCTAGTCATCGCCGGCCTGGGCGGGGTCATGATCTTCAAGCCGAACTGGCTGGGCGTGGTGGAGTAACCTGACCTACCTTGCTTTGCAGCAGAATTGCGATTGCCGCTCGGGGTCGCTTCTGTTGTAGCCGCGCTTCGCCAGAACGCGGGCGAGTGACTGGCGAGGCCCGCACTCTGGCGAGATGCGGCTACGACGAGTTGCCTCGCCATGATGAATAATTTCGGGATAGAAAACGCCAATCGCGTTGAACACACCAGGCACAGCCTGACCTACCTCGCTGATGGATTAAACACGCGCAACGCTGCCGGTTGTCAATCAAAAGCGAGCGAACTTCTGGTCGAGCACCCAGACTCGGAAGGCGAATATCGCGGCACGATAAAAGAACAGACTGGTCGCAGAAAGGAACAGGATCCGATTCGCGGTAGGATGTCCGTGGTACTTGCGAGCCAAACCAACGGGGACCATCAACGGTGCCGCCACGAGGCACAGAGCAATGTCTTCCAGCGTCAAGTCTTGCTCTCGCGGATTATTCCACCAACTGCGTGATAGCTGCCGCAGAGTCTTTTTCTTAGGTGAGCAATCGAGGTCAGGACTGCAATAGCGGCAGCGAGGAAGGCCGGGCTCAATCTCCTCGCCACACGCCGGACAGCGACGGTCGTCGGCCAGGATGAACCCTGCGCTTGGGATGGCTTTGTAGGTCACCTCGGCTGAAGCCGCAGTCTCGTCCTCGAAGTCGTCTAAGTCGTCTATCGGCGGCCGTTCCTCGGCCTTGGGAATCTGGATCATGTCGCCGCAATGTGAACATTGGGCTCGTTTACCCGCGGCCGTATCGCGGACCTTCAGGACTGTTCCACAGCCAGTGCAGGGGACGGAAATCGGCATGATCAGCGGCCCTCTTGGTCACGGCAAGTGCGTTGCGACAGGTTCGTTAAGTTATAGCGTTTTCACTTTAGAAGCAACCAAAAGACCGACACCACAGGGGGGACAATCAAGGTGCCAGGAATCGAATGCCGTATTCGGTTCCTGGCTCCTTGTCCGGCCTCAGATGATCGAGGTCGACCACGGGATTCTCTCGAGTTACAATGGGTTAAGTCGGCTTAGTTACGCCGCGTTTTGCCAACACTCAATGCACGAGATTGATTCATGTCTCGCAGATCCGCAATTGTCCTGTTGATGTTGAATCTGAGCTTCGGGATGCTCTCGCGAGCTGACGAGCCGGCGGCCGCCCCCGCTGCGAGTGCTCCCGCTGCGAGTGCTCCCGCGACGACCGAGCAGATTCATCTGACGGTCGATCGGGCCATTGACTATGTTCAGAAGGAATGTGCCGCCTGGTTGAAGACGCGCAAATGTGCGGCGTGCCATCATGTGCCGATGCCGATCTGGGCTCTGAGCGAAGCCGATCGGAATGGGTACTCGATCGACAAGAAATTCCTGGCGGAGACTGTCGATTCCCTACTGGGCGGCCGGGAGCAGTTGCTGGCGTCGCGGATCTTTCCCAATCCGGATGAGACACCCGACCCGCGTCCGCAGGGACGAGGTCTCAATATGGGACTTCCCTTTCTGGCCGTCGCCGCACACTCGCTGCCGGCTTTGACAGAAGGACAAAAGCAAAGTCTGAAGCTGATTACGGAAGAGATCCTCAAGAAGCAGCAGCCCGACGGGTCGTGGGAATTCTTTGCCACCCTGCGGCGACCACCGATTAATGAAAGCCAGTCGACCGACGCGGCCTGGATCATCATGTCGCTTAAGGGGGAAACAGGACCCGACGCGCCAGAAGCACAACGCGCGGCACTGTCGAAAGCGATGACCTGGCTCGACGCGGCCAAGCCCGCCGATCTGCATCAGGACAAGGCGCTGAAGGTTTTGTTGGGAGCTCGCGCGGGCCAGTCGCGAGAAGCCCTGCAAACCACGGTGGACGAGTTGCTCGCACTACAACGGGCTGACGGCGGTTGGAGCCAGACCGTTCCGGAACTCAAGAGCGACGCGTTTGCCACCGGCCAGACTTTGTATGTCCTGTCGCTGGTCGGATACACGGCCGATCGTCCCGAGATCAAGCGCGCGATCGACTTCCTGGTCGCCACGCAACAGCCGGACGGCACTTGGCCGATGATTTCCCGGTCGACCCCCAATGGCGAGCCCGGGAGCTCGAAACTCCTGACGCCGATCTATTGCGCGTCCAGTTCCTGGGCGACGCTGGGACTGTCCCGGCTGGTCCCGAAGAAACACTAGAGTCGAAACGCGGTCGGTGGTGTTCGAGATGGTTGGCATGATATTGGCACTCCAGTCAGTAGAGTGGCCCTGTCACCATCGCGGAAACAACTGAGATGAGATCGAAATTCTATCTTTGGGTTTGGCTCATTGGAGCGATTTCACTGGTCTACACCGTCGCATTTATGGCGCTTCTCATAGGCTCGCACCTGAATTGGACCGCGGTTGTATATCTCGGTGCCTGTCTGGCCTGGACGACAATGCCCTATTTAATACTGGGAAGCTGGGCTTACACGAGCCGCAATAATCCCGCTGCATCGTATGTTCTGCTGACGACGACCTTCCTGATTTCCGTTGCCGGGTACTATCTTTATTGGCAAGTGTTTGGCGGGCAACCTCCTGGTAAATTCGCTGGTTTGGCATTCGTGTTCTTTCCCTTTTACCAGTTGGGACCGACAATCGTCGGCGTTGTGATCGCGCTCGCAGTCGCGAGATGGGGCAACGCCGGATACACGAAAATCGTCCAGAAATGATTTCAGAGCCGCGTCGGTTCATTCCGGCGGAGCTTGTCCGTTCACATTGGCCTCTGACCGAGCACCAATCTGCGGGCAGAGTGTCGAGCCGGCGGGCATTCTGGACCAGAACTGCTCCGGCATCGTAAATGCTCGTTGATTTCCTGTGAGGCGATACGACAATCCCGCACACACACGGGCGCCCACATTTCTCACTTGAGGAGGGAATATCATGGCTTCCGAAGATGACACCCAGCTCGACGAGATCGACGTTTCTGGTACGGTCGAGGCTTACCGCAAGGCCTACGAAGCGGGAGACTCCAAGCTGGCCCAGAAGCTCCGCGAGCAATGGAAAGAGTGGCAAGGCGAGGACAAGCTGCACGAGACCGCATTCGGCGAACCGTAACGGACAACTCCGCGAACCGAATTGGGGCTTATTCTTGTCAACTCGCGCGGGTGAACTTGAGCTCAGGCGGAAAAATGGAACTGACACACCCTAACAACGAATCACGTCGAACGACCATCTTGGCCATCGTGCGCCTCATGCTGGGGGCCATTCTCGGCTGGGCCATCTGGAGAGCATCGCCGTTCATGACCGGTGAAGTTGAGCCTTGGGACGCATTTTCACCCTATTATTCAATCTCGCTGGTTGCTGCGGGCTTGGTGTCAACGTTCTGTCGACGGGCAGGGCAGGCTGGTATTGGGGACCCATTGGCGTGTATGCGGGCCAGATTGCCTATATCTGGATTGCATATCATCCGGTTGGGGCAATCTTTCCGGCGCCACTCGCGGTCGCCGTCTGTGGCACGGTACAGTCCGTAATTGGAGGCCTGTTTGGGGCGGTGATGGGCCGTGCCTGGGACGGCAAAATAAGAATAGAACGTTGAGAGAAAACAAAGCTAGAGAGGTCAAGCTGACACCTTGCCGCCTCAACGCTTCCGCAGGAATTCGAGCCGCTGCCGGGGCTGTACCGCATCGGGCGCTAGTTGCAGGCAGTCCTCATAGTGCTTGATCGCCGCGTCGGGTTTCCCCAGCTTCTCCAGGGCCATCCCGAGATTGTAGTGATTCTGATACAGATCGGGGTTCAAGCGAATCGCCAGCTCCAGGGCCTCGACCGCGGCGGCATAGTCCCCTTTTAGCAGCAGAGTTGCTCCCAGCATTGACTGGACCCCCTCGGCACCCGGATCGAGCTGCATCGCACGTCTGAGACTCTGCACTGCCTCCGGATACTTTTTCTGCTTCAACAGGCAACGCCCCAATTCTCCGTAGGCTGCGAAATAGTCCTCATCCGCGGCCACAGCCTCGCGCAAGAGCGGCTCTGCGGTGTCATAAATTCCCGCATCCATCATGGCCGCGGCATCGTTCAGCTTGTAGTAGTATGGGAGCATGTCTTTCACATCGCGCAGTGGCCGCTCCTTCTCACCGGTCGTCTGGCGATATGACGCATAGCCCAGACCACTGAGGGCGCGGCGTTCCTGCTCGGTCAGTGCCACGTTATCCGCCAGACGCTGATTCATCCGGTCTTCCCAGGTCTTCAACTCGCCCTCCAGCTTCTGGAGTTGGTCGGGGGACTCGGTCGCGAGGTTTTTCAGTTCGTGAGGATCGGCCAGCAGATCGTACAGTTCGGCCCGCGGGCTGCGGATGTACTTCCATTGCTGGGTAATCAACGCTCGTAGCGGCGACCAGTGGCCTGCCTGGTAGGGCTCGTCCGTCTCTGCATAGCAGGGCAGGGGGGACAGCGGCTCGCCGCGCAAGGTAGCTCGCAAAGACCGGCCGCTGACCTGCGGCAGGGGTCGCAGGCCCAGCCGGTCCAGCACGGTCGGGGTGAGATCGACCAGCGATACCGGCTCGGCGACCCGCTGGCCCGGCCGGCTCTCTCCCGGAGATACCATCAGCAGCGGGACCCGCAACGTCGCGTCATACACCGTCATGCTGTGCGATAGCTCTCCGTGCTCGCCGAGACTCTCGCCATGATCACCGACGACGACTATCAGGGTGTTTTCCAGCGCACCGGACTCGCGGAGCATCGAGATCAACCGGCCGATCTCTTCATCCACATAGGCCAGTTCCGCATCGTAGGGGCGGTCCTTGAACTGCGTCTCGAACCGGTCCTCGTGCGTCAGGTAGGGATAGTGCGGATCAAACAGATGGACCCAGCAGAGGAACGGCTTACGGGTCCGGGGACGCAACCACCGGATGGCCGCGTCGATGACAAAACTTCCCTCGCGATACTGGTGATGTCCGTGCAAACTGGGATCGGCCACCGACAGATCATCGCTGTAAGTCTTAAAGCCGCGCTGCAAACCAAACTTATGGTCCAGCACAAACGCGGCGACAAACGCCCCGGTCTCGTAACCGGCCGCCTGCAGCTCCGTGGCGAGCGTGAGTAATCCCTGAGGTAATGCCGCCTGGCCATTGTTGCGCAGACCATGCTCGGGCGGATACAGACCGGTCAGCATCGACGCATGCGACGGCAACGTCAGTGGCACGGGAGCATAGGCCCGCTCAAACAGCACCCCCTGCTGGGCCAGGCGATCGAGCACGGGCGTCTTCGCGAGCGAATAGCCGTAGCATCCCAGGCGGTCGGCACGGGTGGTATCCAGCGTGATCAGCAGGACGTTTAACGGGCGTGGTGAACACACATACCAAACCACGCCACCAGCAAACAATCCGAGCAGGGCCAGGACGCTGATCCCGATCCGAGTCCTTAGGGCCATGACTGAACTCGTTTAACGCGGGACGATTGTGAATTGGATGTCAGGTAAAAGGCATACCTTCTAAATAGGCGCGCAGAAATAGATAAGCAGGCGAGCCCGGCGGCGTAAGCCCCGGGATTCTTTTTCTGATACTGAAATGCCCGTGCGAAAAAAGAATCCGGGGGCTTACGCCGCCCGGCTCACCTAATCATCCTGTTATGCAGGCTCACTCAGATCCCAATGTTACCATCGTCATGAGCCATGATCGAGTGATCCACTGACGACAACTGATCAACGGAGGCCCTCAGCGGGAGGATCTCTTGCTAATTTTCAGCTCTAGATTGGTGTTGCCCTCCTTGGGGATCTCGACCTGACTTGTCGGCAGATTCTGATTTGGTGTCGTCAAATGAGCAGGCAAAGATTCCACCCGCACGATTCCGGGGTCGATGGGCTTCCCCGGTTCGGCCTTTGGAAATGCCGCCCCATTAGGCAAGCGCGGTCTCGAGTAGGCCACGGTGTACTTGCCGGCGGGCAGGCCGGGAAGATTCTGGCCGAGGTCCGTGACGGTGAACACGCCGCTGGCGTCGGTTGTGCCAGCCCCCCCACGTCGCTCTTTCTGCGAGGCCTCGGGAATAAAGGTCACGATGACGCCATCCAGAGCCTCTCCGTCCACGACCAACTTGCCACCCACCGGCACGAGTTTCTCAACTGAGCCGCCGCCGCAGCCTGTCGCGAACAAAGCCAGAGCCAAGGCGGGGACAATCAACACTGCTCGAACAGACATTCCGGAACTCCCAATGCATGATGTCCAGCGTGATTACCAAACAAATCTGTTTTCAAGATAGAAGCAGCCAGGCCGGCCAAGTACGAACGAAGAAATAATGAAGCAGGTGAGCCCGGCGGCATAAGCCCCGGGATTCTTCTTCTGATAAGGAACGACCAGCGCCGCAGAAGAATCCGGGGGCTTACGCCGCCCGGCTCACCTGATCATCCTGTGATGCACGCTCACTTAGGATTGGCACCCGCTCCAGAACTGACGAGAGGCGCGAACGGTCGCTCGCGCCTCTCTGAATCTTGAACTCCACGTCGCCTGC
This sequence comes from Planctomycetaceae bacterium, assembly GCA_028291605.1. Lineage (GTDB taxonomy): Bacteria > Planctomycetota > Planctomycetia > Planctomycetales > Planctomycetaceae > JAKFVC01. The sequence continues at coordinate 10,589 of JAQGHS010000083.1, forward strand.
TGAGACAACCTCGCAGGTTAGAATTCACCAATCACATTTCCGTCTGAGATGTAGGCCAGATTGGCCAAGGTGGTCAGATTGATATTCTCACTGACAAACCGCACTCCACCGTCTCCCAGCAGGATATGGGAGCCACCCACATGCGCAGAACTCGCTGTAGCGTAATAGAAGGCGATGGTCCTGCTGCCGGCCACCAGTTTGTTAATGCCACCAGCGATCTGCACGCCAGTCCCGGCGTGATGCACGCAGGACCAGGGCGAGACCCGGCCGCTCGAACATTCGTAGAGGGATTCACCCACCAGCGCCGTATTGCTGCTGCCATCCGTGAAGTCACGCATGCTCGATTTCGAGTTTCCGCCAAACGCGGCTCGCGTCGTCGCGGCGACGGACGACCACATGCCCGTCAGGTACAGCTTATCCACGCTGAGATGATACGACGACTTGTAGCTGTTGCCTGACGTACCGCAGCCGTAATACGTGCCATCATCGACCAGGTACGGAGTGCCCGCGTCCGAAGGGCAGGTGAACACAGGCAGCTTGATGTTCTTGGCTGCCAGATTCGCGGCCGGTATGACAGCAACTGGAGCACTACCGGCATTGTACTTTCCGAACGGTGCGCTGAAGTTAAACGTGTTGTACAACGGAGTCTGGTCCAGGTACGGAAGCAACATGACCAGCCCGTTCTGGTTCATCATGTTGGCCGCCGGGCCCCCTTGTCCGGCTCCCGCCATTTCCCCGTAAGGAAAGGCCGAGGCTGTTTCGTGGTAATTGTGCAGTGCCAGTCCCATCTGCTTCAAGTTGTTCTTGCACTGCGACCGGCGGGCGGCTTCACGGGCCTGCTGCACCGCTGGCAGCAGTAAAGCAATCAAGACCGCAATAATCGCGATCACGACCAGCAATTCAATCAGCGTAAATGCACGACGACGCAACATAACTTTCATCCTTCGCAATCGGAAATGACAGGCAATTTGGGCTTTATATATACTGAACTTAACTCATTTGGACGTATGATCTTCAAGAACGACATACCGAACCGCGTCCGAATTTGGTACACAAAGCAACGAGTGTGCCAAGTCCGCCATCTTCAGGTAGATCGCGTGGTTTTACGAAGGAAACGGTCAATTGAAGGTCTTGCGCACCATCGACCGCCCTGAAAACCTGCCTGAAAAGCGTCGCCGTTGCCCGAAAACAAGGCAATGTGGTTGAATACGCCACAAGTGGCTCAAATTCCTGCCCCCAAATGCGGGCCCGCAAGTCATGATAGAGGCGAGCGCGGCGATGCGAGGCTCGGGATCAGGGTCCGATCAGCAGCGGCTTCCTGATCGCGATGTTGCCAGGTCACCTGATGAAAAGGATGGACAGAGTCAGACCATCCCGAATCAACGGCGACGGTGAGTCCCGTCCCGTGGAGGGGGGCTTCGCGAGACCTTGAATGTGCGATGCCAGCCAACCCCCGCCCTTACGGCATTGGTATCTACTCAACCAACGAAAACCGAGGAACACGCTGGAGATTTGATAGTATTTCGCTCCCCTCGCCCTGGTACTCCGGGGAGAGTGGTCGGGGGTGAGGGGCACTCCGAGCGTCGTTCGATTTGGCTTTCCAGGGATTCGTCGTGTTGTTGCGATTTCAGGACCGTGAGCCTCAAGTGAATCGTGCCCCTCACCCCCAGCCCCTCTCCCCGGAGTACCAGGGCGAGGGGAGTAGTTCCTAGCTACGTGGAGCGTAGCCTTCATCTATCGCTCCGTCTTTGTCGTCCCGTGAGGGATGGCCGCAGACAGCCTGGGGCGGAAGGCGCAAGTCGTGGCGCATGAGAAAATTCAAGCCCCGGAGGGGCGACCCACGATGCGCCAACATCGATTGGGTCGCCCCTCCGGGGCTTGGGTGCTTCTGTTTTACTGAGTCTTGGGGCTTGCGGCCCAAGCTTTATCCGGGCGCCCCTGCCGGGGCAGCGCCGTGAACCAACTTTCAACGTCGCGGGAGGGCGAGGGACCCAGAGGGTACCCCGCCTTCCCATCGACTCGAATCACGTATTGGGTGGAATATCCTTGAAACTCCCTGTATTTACCCGGCAAATTCAACGGCTTCGTCAACTGAGAGCAGATCAACCGGGGCCCATCAGCGCGGGAGATGATTTCTTGCTGGCTTTCAGCTCCAGCTTGGTATTGCCCTCCTTGGGAATATCCACCTGATTTGCCGGCAATTTCGGATCCGGACTCACCAAATATGTGGGCAGAGTTTCGACCCGAATGATTCCGGGATCGGATGCGGTCCCAGGAGCGGGACCCGCCGATCCATCGGGCAACCGCCGTCGCGAATAGGACAGCGTGTACTTGCCGACCGGCAGACCGGGTTTATTCTGGTCGAGATCCGTGACGGTGAAAGCGCCCGCGGCGTCGGTCGTACCCGTCCCACCAATGCGATTCTTCACTTTGACTTCCGGAATGAAGGTCACGACAACTCCATCCAACGGTTGTCCGTCAATCAACAACTTTCCACCCACCGGAACCAGTGTCTCGGTTGAGCCACCACAGCCAACCACACACATGAACGCCAGCAATCCGTGGAAAAACAGCGACGATCGAACAGACATTCCAGTGTTCCAATTCATCTCATGGTGTCAAGCGGGATTGCCAAAAGGATCCGCTTAGAGAGGCGGAGCGCAGCAGCTGCCGAAATCTAAAGCTGAACCACAACTGATGATAGGCGCAGACCTTGGTCCGCGCCTATTAGAATGATGAACTCACGCTCGATTTCGGAAACAACGAAGGGGACTAGAATTCACCGATCACGTTGTTGTCGGCGATCAAGGCCAGAAAGCCGATAATGCTGATATTGGTGTTCTGGCTGACAAACCGAACCGAGCCGTCTCCTAGCAGGAGATGGCAGCCACCGACATGTGACGAACTCGCAGTACCGTTGTAGGCCGCGAGCGTCATCGTGCCAGCCAGGAATTTGTTGATACCTGTTGTCAGCTGAGCCCCAGTACCGGCGTGGTGCACGCAGGCCCACGGTCCCACTCTGCCGCTCGAGCACATATAGATTGATTCTGACACCAATGCTGTGTTACTGCTCCCATCCGACAAATCACGCATGCCGCAGTTGGAATTTCCACCAAACGCTGTACGGCCCGTGAGCGCAACACCTGACCAATTACCCGGTACGTAACTTGCATTCACAACCAACTGATACGAAGACTTGTAGGTATGGTCGCCAGTCGATCCACAGCCATAATAGATGGGGTCATCGTCAAGAGTCGGGGTACCACTATCGGAAGGGCACGCGAATATAGGCATCTTCATTTTGCTGGCAGCGAGATTCGCAGCCGGAACAACGACCGTGGAAGTCGTACCGGCAGCCTGGTACTTTCCAAACGGCGCGCTCGTGTTGAAAGTATTGTACAGCGGAGCTTGGTCGAGGTTCGGCAGCAATGAGATCCACCCAGTCTGGTTCCTGATGTTGGTGGCGACACCTCCTGCCTGCCCCGCCCCCATCATTTCCCCATAAGGAAATACATTGAACGAGTCGTGGTAATTATGTATCGCCAACCCTAGTTGCTTGATGTTGTTCTTGCACGCCGACCGGCGGGCGGCCTCACGAGCTTGCTGCACTGCAGGCAGCAGCAGAGCAATCAGAACCGCGATGATCGCGATTACGACCAGCAGTTCAATCAGCGTAAACCCACGTTTTCGCATGTTTCAGACTCCAGAAAAGAACGTGTAACAAGGTTGGGGACGAAAAACCCCCAGGACTTCGGCGAGCACTGCCCGTGAAATGAGATACAGTTGAAACTATTAAATTGCATTGTTGTCGTCAAGCGCATTCGAGGTTGATTATCTATTTTTGTAGATATAATCGATTCGGCATTAAGACTACTTGTCAACCACACACGAACCATCTTCTGCGCGGGGCTGCGACTGCACCGGCACCCGTCGGTGGGCTGGCCGCATGGAATGAATATTTCCAGGGATATTGAGTGGTTTCACGGATAACTGCGACCGTCCTGCGACCGTGACATCAGCAACGTTTACAAGACTTCCAAGGGTTGTCTTCGCGGGCGACTTGTCGTCGGAATGGCTGCCAATTATCAGATATTCAACCTGTCATGCATTTTTTATACAACTGTTTCCGGTCGCTCAGCGGACCAGCGGCCGGTGATTGATTGGCAGCCAGGGAGAATCAAGACCGATCGTTGCAACTCATTCCTGAGTCCTGTGCGAAAACGCTCAGCTGAGCGGATTCACCCCTTTTCAAAGTGCTCAGGAGATCGAATTCAGAGCGTCGCACGCAATTCGCCAACGGAGCTAAGCAGTTCAGCGTCGCCGAACTTGACGGAAATCCGAGATAATGCAAAGCGCGAGCCGATTAATGTAAGGCTAATCTTGTGCCAAAACTCGTGAGCGGCACGGCGCTAGCCGCCGGTTGTGCTTCGAGTGGGGCGTCGCACCGCAGAACCGGTAGCTAGCGCCATTCCGCTCACAGTCGGGACTACCAGCCTTGCGCCAGATGGTGCTCATTTCGCCGGTCGGCTCGTCCTGCAGGACGGAAAGGCGCTCGAATGCACAACAGAGCCTCCAACAGCTTCACCCCAGAGCAACGCTTTTGAAGTTGCGCATTGTTTCCGTCACCGCGTCAGTTGAAGGCAGTATTGCATCCCGGAAGGATGCCAGCTAATAGCCGGTGGTTGAGGAGCGGAGCGACGACACCACCGGACCACGCCCCGTCTCGCCCTCGATCCTGAAGGGATCGCAGAAGACTTCCAATCAAGCCAGCGTGTGGTTGTTCCCTCTGGCATCCCTCCAGGATGCGTTCCCGTTGACGTCGTAACCGGTGGTGTCGTCGCTCCGCTCCTCAACCACCGGCTATTAGCTGCGAACCTTCCAGGTTCGGAATTCACCCTGATTTCAATCAATCGGGGACCCCGCTTCGTCGCAAATTGCGCCACATCAAAAGGCAACGCCTCAGGTGAAGTCAATCCGATCATCTCTTACGAACGTTGATCGTCTGGGTGATCGTGCTGGAGGGGACTCCGGTATTCGCCAAGGTGACGTGGAAGGAGCGAGTTAAGGCCTTCAGGCCTGCCCCCTTCGTCGAGAATGTGATCCCTCGCAAGAAGGACTGAATCGCGCTGCTTGAGACGCTGTCGCTCAACTGAACCTGCAGCGTCAAGATGCCGCCGGCATAGTGCACTCCTGTCGTCGACCCCAGGCCGCTCGACGAGGGAAAGACGAACTGGTCGGTCACTTTGTGAGCCGTACCAACCGCATTCACGCTGATCGTCAAGGTACCGCCGGCCAGGGCGGCGCCTCCCCCCACTGTGATCAGCGGCACGATCGAAGCTGCGGCTTGCCGATTGGTCCAGGTGATGGTGTTGCCCCCCAGAGTCAGTCGCGGGGCGTCATCGACATCCGTCACGGTCACCGCGATTTGCTGCACGGTCAGGCCGCCGTTCCCATCGTTCGCCGTGACCTGGACGTTATAAACATTGTTCGTACCCGCGTCTGTCGGAACTTCAAAATTCGGCGCTGTCACAAAGACCAGCACGCCCGTGGCGGAAATGGAAAACTGGGCCTGATCCACGCCGCCCGTGATCGAGTAGTGGACCGTCTGCACCGGGATATCGGCATCGGTGGCGACTGTGGTACCCACCGCGGTCGTATTCTCAGCGACTGTGAATGTCGCGGAGGACGTAAACACGGGAGCGTTGAAATTCAGCGAAGTCACAACCACGGCGATGTTCTGAACAGAGATTCCACCGCTCCCGTCGCTCGCCGTGACCTGTAAGTCATAGACATTATTCGCGCCGGCATCGGTGGGGGACTGAGAATCGGGAGCCGAGAGGAACACCAACACGCCGCCACTGGTGATGGAGAACTTGGCTTGATCCACACCACCGCTAATGGAATAGGTCACAGTCTGAGCCGGCTGATCGGCGTCAGTAGCGACGATGGTTCCGACCGCGGTGGAATCCTCAGGGACGTTGAATGATGCCGGGGTGAAGAACACCGGGGGCTCATTGACGGCAGTCACCGTGACCGCGATGTTCTGGTTGGTCTGCCCACCGTTCCCGTCACTGGCGGTGACTTGCAGGACGTAAATGTTGTCCCCGCTGGCGTCTGTCGGAGTTTCAAAGTCAGGTGCCGTGACGAACGTCAGCACGCCACTACTGGTGATGGCGAATTTCGATTGATCGGCACCGCCGGTGATCGAGTAGGTGACGGTCTGCGCCGGTAGATCAACGTCCGTGGTCACGAGCGTAATCACCGCAGTCTGGTTCTCGGCCACGTTAATAGTGGTCGGCGTAGTGAACTCGGGAGCATGATTACCATTCCCGAAGATCACGTAGCTCTCGCCGGCCGACAAAAGACTGTTCCCCTGACCGTCGCCGCCGGGCGCTCCAATCAGCAGATCATCAAAGCCATCCTGATTGACGTCCCCTGCGCGGGACACCGATTGGCCGCTGCGGTCACTTAAATCCGCATCGTTGATCGTGATCCCGGCGGTATCCAGAGTCCCCAGGTCAATCGTCGCTGGCAACGACGTCCCGCCGAAGACCACATACGTGAAACTGACTGACAACCGGCCGTCGCCCAGTTGTCCGTCGCTTCCCGATCCAATCAGCAGATCGTCGAACCCGTCTCCGTTCACATCTCCGGCATACGATACGGAACTCCCACTGAAGTCACCCGCGTTCGCGCCATAGATCGTGATCCCCGGCGTATCCAGAGTCGCCAGATTGATTGTTGTCGGCAGTGAGACGGCACCGTAAATGACGTAGGTTTCGCCCGAGGCATTTTTGAGGTTATTCACGCCATCGGCTTTATTCGCCCCCAGGATCAGGTCGCCGTAGCCGTCGTGATTCACGTCCCCCGCGCTCGACACCGCGAAGCCGCTTTGGTCACCCGCTGCAGCACCGTAGAACGTGATGCCGGCCGTACCCAGTGTGGCGAGATCGAGCGTTGCCGACAGCGTTGCTCCGCCGAATATCACGTAACTCTCACCTGCGTCCATCTGAGCATTGTCGGCTCCCGCTCCGCCCGGTGCTCCGATTAAGACGTCGTCGAACCCATCCCCGTTGACATCCCCCGCGCTCGACACGGCAAAGCCGCTGTCGTCATCTGCGTCGGCTCCATAGATGGTCATTCCGGACGAGCCCAGGGCGCCCAGGTCAAGCGTGGCCGGTAGCGCCGGTCCGCCGAAGATGAGGTAGGTCTCGCCAGCGTTATCTTTCAGATTCCCTGCTCCGTCGCCACCCGTAGCCCCGATCAGCAAGTCACCGAATCCATCGCCGTTGACATCCCCCGCGCTCGACACGGAACTGCCACTGCCGTCATACGCATCCGCGCCAAAAATCGTAGTCCCGGCCGAACCCAAATTGGCCAGGTCGATGGTCATGGGTAATGACGGCCCGCCGAAGATGACGTAGCTCTCGCCCGAGTCGCCTTTCGCATCGCCAACCCCGTCACCGCCCGGCGCCCCAATGATCAGGTCGCTGAAACCATCGCCGTTCACGTCCCCTGCCGTCGCTACGGAACTGCCACTCAGGTCATCAGCGTTGGCACCAAAGATGGTGATCCCGGCCGCACCCAGGTTGGCCAGATCGATCGTCGCCGGCATGGATGGCCCACCGAAGATGACGTAGCTCTCGCCAGACTCCGCTGCGCCGTTGCCCATCCCATCGCCGCCAGCCGCTCCAATGAATACGTCGTCGAAGCCATCCCCATTTACATCGCCGGCGCTCGACACCGCACTTCCGCTTTGATCTTGCGAGTCCACGCCAAACACCGTGATGCCGCCCGTTCCCAGGCTTCCCAGGTCGACCGTTGCCAGAAGACAACGTTCTTCCAAGGCTTCGATGCCAGGCCGACTTCTATAGGGCCGTCGTTTCAGATGTTGACTTTTGTAAACAGGACTGTGGAGCAGATGGGTGTGACGGAGCCAGTTGAAGAACCAAGATCGAAGCAGCATATCGAAGGCCCCTGTATTCGGCTTAAGGTCGCGAAGAAACGCGATTCATGTTGCTATTGCGAATCAAAGTTTCGACAACAACCCGGCTCTCGACAGAATTGTCGAAACCCGGCGCGTAACCATTCGATATGGCCAGCGAACCCCTGTAGAAAGACCCTAGGTCACTAGAACGCAAAGTCAATAATAATTTTTTTGGGTCGCCCAAATGCAGGGTTATATGAGGGGACAGATCAAATTCGGAGGAAGTCGAAGCGGTGACCCAAACGTCCTGAATTTGCCACTGATTGCGGTTTACATGCCGATCAGACAGAATTGGAATGACGGAAACAAACATTGCAGCTCGATGATATAAGGATGCAGCATGAATCGTATCGCTTGCGGGCTGGTTGTCATGTTCGCACTGTCGCTCAACGCCACAGGTGTCTGGGCGGACGTTGCTTTGGCGACTGTGCCTGAGGGAAAAGGATTCCTGGTTACTACGAGTGCCTATCAAGCGAAGTTCGACGCGACGGGGGCGATGACCTCGCTCATCGTCTCGGGCGAAGAATTCCTGGCGGAGGATCGCAAGCTGAATGTCGGTGGAACGGTGAAAGAAGTCCCCGCCGTGTTTGCCAGTCATCATCGCAGCTGGACCCCCACCTTCCTGCTGACCGGGCCGGTCACCATCGAGGACAAAACTCTGAAGACCAAAGGTGAAGACTGGGAGCTGGCCTACACTTTTGAAGAATCGGCCTTCGCCGTCGCGTTCGGGGGGTTTCCTAAGGGGGCCAGCTATGCGTTGAACGCTGGGTATCCCAACGGCAATCTCAATTTCTGGATGTCCCCCAAGCTGCATCGAGCCGTCGATGCACTGGCGCAGGGAGATTTGGGTTGGCCAATCAAAGGGAACCCTGAGCCCGGAAACTACTCGCTCATTGCGAAGAACGGAGCGGGCGTCGAATTTCAGAACACCTTCTGGATCGCCAAGTACGAAGATCTCCGTCCGGACGTGCAGATTTCAAAGCGTGGTGATTTCATCCTGCTCGCTGAGATGGCGAAGCAGTCGAAATTGATTACGCGCCGTGTCGAAATCCATCTCAAAGTGGATCTCGGCCGATCCGTAGAGTTGTCGATTACCTCGCCCAATCCCGACCATCTGTTCCCGGAGAGTGGTCCGATTGTGTTCCCCGTGGAAATCACGGCGTACTACGGACAATCCCTGAAGGGCAAGTTGCGATTTGAAGGGCATAACTACGTCTTCAAAGACAAGAAGGTCACCGCCGAGGTTCCGATCAGCATCGAGTCTGGAGCGGCTCCGTTGAAGCTCGCTTTTGCGATTCAGCCCAGCGAACCCGGCCATTACATCGGCAACGTGATCATCAGCGACGGTGAGAAGGACTTGTACGCCAAACGCGTGGGATTCCTCTATCAACCGCAGAAGGTCCCAGCGGTGAAGCCACCCGAGGGGTTTGATGAGTTCTGGGACAAGACGCTAGTGGAGCTGGAAAAAGTCCCCTTGGATCTTACGCTGACCGAACAGCCGGACAAGGAAACGGCCGCCGGCAAGACTTACCTGGCCAAGTTCCGCGCGTGGGAGGGTCGCTGGGCCTGGGCGTGGCTCTACGAACCCAAGGGAGACGCCAAGGTCGATGCGACCGTGCAATGCCCCGCCGTCAGTGTCTATCAACCCGGGCAGGCCCAGTCGGCCAATGGCGAACTGTGGATTGCCGCCGCCGTCCATGGTGGTGACATCACGACTTATCCCGCCAAGAGCGACTTCGATTACCTGACGAGTGGCATCACCAACCGCGAGACGACCATGCTGCGTTACAGCTACACTTGCCTGGTCCGCTGTCACGACATCATTCGCCAACATCGGCTCTGCAACGGCAAAGTGCATGTGCGAGGGGGCAGCCAGGGAGGCGGGCTGTCGCTGGTTCTGGCTGGTTTAAGACCGGTCACCAGCGTCACCGGGAACACGATCGCTCTGATGCGCATCGACTGGACCGTGTTGGGGCTGACCACCTGGGGACCTCGCGCGCCCGCCGGTTCCGATCCGAAGCAGGTGGCCGAAGTGATTCGTTATTTTGATCCCCCGTGCTTCGCGCATCGCGTTCACGCACCGATCAAATTCTACCTGGCCCTATTTGACTTCACAGGACCGGTGGAAGGCGTGCTGACGGCGATCAATGCCCTGCCGGCCAAAACCGAGTGCCGCCTGGTGATCGATCCCTTCGGCGGTCACTTCACGGCGAACTACGGCGGTCGAGACGCCGGCAAGGTGCCGCCGGTCCCCCGCTGGCTGGGGACTGATGCCGAGAACAAGCTGAATGCGAAATAGAGCCTCTGCGCCGCGGTTTGGCTAATTCCGACTGAAGACTTGCAGGACGCCCCGCATGATTGATCTCTCGCAATCGTCCGCTGCCTCGCCGCTGGTTCACAGCGTGGCAACAGATCCCGGCCTGTCGTGGACGAAAGACGCTGCCGTGGCGATCGAGGTCCCACCGGACGCGGAACGCGATCCGCGACCTGAAACGCACTGGTCGGCTGAGTCTCCGCGCACTGGCGTTTACGGCGTGGTCAGCCCACGCGTGATTGCGTTGCCGGGGGGCGGCTATCGGATGTACTACTCACAGATTCTGCCGCGACCTGGATATCCGGCTGGAGCCAACGACTACGACAATTCGACGACACGCATCCTGAGCGCATCCTCGGAGGATGGTGAAAGGTGGCTTCCGGAACCGGGCGTACGGCTCTCGCCGCAAGTGGGAGGTGCCGGCGAGTTCCGCGTCGTCTCATCCGAAGTTGTTCCTGTGGGTGATGGCCGCCGATTGCGAATGTACTATGAGTGCTGTGCCGGTCCGCAGTCGGTCACGAATTCGATCCGCAGTGCCGTTTCGACTGATGGGGGACTCGAATGGACGCCCGAGCCGGGAGTGAGATGGCAAGCCGCGGGCCGCAATTTTTCGGCACCTCGTATCGTCTTTCTCGACGACGGACGCTGTCGGCTGTATTGCCTCGAGCGCGGGCGCGGCATCATCAGCGCCGTGTCCGATGCCGCTGGTTTAGTGTTCGAGTCCGAACCGGGCCTGCGTATCGCTCAGGATGGAACCTATGACTCGCACGCAGCGTTCGCATCCGACATTCTGCGCGTGGCCAATCTTGGCTATGTGATGTACTACGCGGGATACAGTCAGTCGAATCGAGCGTACATCCTGCGAGCAGTTTCCGACGATGGCCTCACTTGGCACAAAGCTGCCGAGCCGGTCATCTCGCCGGGCCCCGGTGGTTTGGACGGCGCGAAGTGTTCGGAGATGTGCGTCATTCGTCTACCGCACCGCGAGGGCGCGGCACCTCGATATCGGATGTTCTACGAAGCCTGCGATGGGAGCGCGAAAGACGAACGCGGGGTATGGCGGATCGCCAGCGCGACCACTAATCTGTATGAACACGATGACGTCATAACCGAACGTTCTACGTCCGTACCTTGACCGGTCAGGTGCAAGGGGTAAACTGGGGGAGCGTTGCAGGCGGGCGCCCGGTTTGATCGGCGGGCTGATCCGAGAACCACGCGTCCGACCGCTGACCTTTCGACTGAGGATTTGGTATGAACTGGAATCCGTCTCACGTCCTGACCACGGCGATCGTCGTTGGTTTGTCCTGTTCCAGCCTGGCCACTGCCCAAGAGAAGGACCCTCCACCTGCAATTCGCCAGTCTCTGACGCTGTCGGCGACCTTCGACAAAGGACCGGATGCGGATTTCGCTAAAGGGGACAAGCACATCTACATCGCATCGTCCGCCGAACGGAAGGACTCGAAGCCCGGGCTGCCGGCTGGTGAAATCGAAGTGGCCAAAGGGCAGGGCCGTCACGGCAGCGATGCGCTGCGGTTCATCAAGAAATCGGGCAAGGTGGTCTTCTACAAGGCTGCTGGAAACGTGGATTATCGCAAGGAGAACTGGAGCGGATCTGCATCGTTCTGGCTGAGTCTTGATCCGCAGACGGATCTCGGAGACTGGTATTGTGATCCAATCCAAATCACCGAAAAAGCGTGGAATGACGCCGGGCTGTGGGTCGACTTCAGCAAGGACGATAAGCCCAAGCACTTCCGCCTGGGGGCCCTCGCCGATCTGAAGGTCTGGAACCCCACCAATCGGGACTTCGAAAAGATGACGGCCGAAGAGCGGCCGGTCTGTGTGGTAACTCAGCCCCCGTTCGCTCGTGGAAAATGGACCCACGTGGCATTCACCTTCGAGAAGTTCAACACGGGTAAGCCCGATGGCGTGGCGAAGCTCTATCTCAATGGAAAGTTGCAGGGTGCGGTCACCGGGCGGAACCAAGTCTATAGCTGGGATCCGGAAAAGGCGGCGATCCAGATGGGAATGTCGTACGTCGGACTGTACGACGACCTGTCAATCTTTAACCGAGCATTAAGTGAGGCAGAGATTCAGAGTTTGCATACGTTCGAAGGACGACTCGCGGATTCGAAGTAACCGCAGGGGCTAGAAGGTTTGAGTTTACGCTTGGCTGCCAATTTGGGGATTGGAGATCGCCATTGCGGTCACTGGGAGGGCGAGGCTCCTGCCGAGCCGCAAAGTCTGGCGGGAATCGAAAGACCAAGCGGCTCGGCTGGAGCCTCGCCCTCCCATCAGCCCGGTCTTCATTTTCCAACGGAAGACGTTTGATAGCCGTTTTGTCGCCCCGACTCAATAAACACAAGTCGCCCTTCATTCGGCCGGGATATGAAACAATGAGGCACACTCAATGAATCTCAATGCGGTTATGTTGACTGCCGTGTTGTTGGCAACAACTGTAGGCAGCCATACGGCGCTCGGCGGCGAACCGGTCTCTCCGCGAGAAGTCGTGCGCTTGTTCAACGGTACCGACCTCACCGGTCTGACGACCTGGCTGAAAGACACGAAGCGGGAAGATCCTCGCAAGGTGTTTCGCGTGACGGATGGGATGCTCCACCTGTCCGGCGACGGCGATGGCTATGTCGCCACCGAGAAGGAGTATCGGGATTATCGCCTGGTCGTGGAGTACAAGTGGGGCCAGAAAACAGACGGCGGAAAATATGTCCGCAACTCCGGCATCCTGCTTCACGCAACAGGTCCGGACGGTGGAGCAGGGGGGGCCTGGCCGTCGTGCGTCGAGTGTCAGTTGGCCCAGGGCTGCGTCGGCGACTTCATCGTGATCCGCGGGAAGGATGCCGACGGCAAGGTCATCCCGGTTCAACTCACTGCTGACACCGAGCTAGCACCGGATAAGAAACGTCATCGCTGGAGCAAAGGGGGAGTGGCAAAGACTTTCCCCACCACGCGCGGACAACTCTGGTGGTCGAAGCACGATTGGGACTTTGAAGAACTACTCGACACGCGCGGCAAGGACGATGTGGAAAGCCTGCTCGGCGAATGGACCCGCGTCGAATGCATTTGCGACGGCAATCGCATTACGGTCATCGTCAATGGTGTGACGGTCAACGAATGCTACAACATGACGCCGGCGGCCGGCAAAATCCTGTTGCAGACCGAAGGCTTTGAGATTCTGTTCCGCAAGTTCGAGCTGCATCCGCTGAAGAAGTAAGACGGTACGTTGGGACTCTACTCTCTACAACAAATCGGAAGGCCCAAGACGATGAGCGCACTCACCACACGTCGCCGGTTTCTGGAAACCTCGTCCGTCGCTGTCGTCGGCTCGCTGGCGACATTGGCGTTGCCGCAAGGCGTCCACGCCGCGGGCAGCGATCTGCTGAAGGTTGGACTGATTGGTTGCGGAGGCCGTGGCAGCGGCGCGGCGGTGCAGGCGCTGAAGGCCGACGCCAACGTCAAGCTGTGGGCCATGGCCGACGCGTTCGATGACCGGTTGCAAGGCAGCCTGAAAAACCTGGAGAAGGCCGAAGGGCTGGAAGGCAAACTGGACGTCCCTCCGGAGCGTCGCTTTACCGGGTTTGATGCCTATCGCGAGGTGATTGCGTGTTGCGATGTCGTGCTGCTGTGTAGTCCTCCGCAGTTCCGACCACTCCACTTGCAGGCCGCCGTGGAAGCTGGAAAGCACGTCTTTGCCGAGAAGCCGTGTGCGGTCGATGCGCCGGGCGTCCGCCGCGTGCTGGCCTCTTGCGCCGAAGCGAAGAAGAAGGGATTGTCGGTGGTCTCGGGGCTCTGCCTGCGTTACGACAACGGATTTCGCGAGACGATCCGCCGCATTCACGACGGTGAGGTGGGCCAGATCCACACCCTGCAGGCCAACGACTATCGCGGCGGCATCTGGGTCAAGCCGCGTCAGTCCGACTGGTCCGACATGACCTGGCAGATGCGCAACTGGTATTACTTCACCTGGTTGTCGGGCGATTTCAATGTCGAGCAACACGTCCATTTCCTCGATGTCTGCGCCTGGGCGATGAAGGATGAGTACCCCGTGAAGGCGGTCGGCATGGGGGGCCGCGCGGTTCGCACGGGCCCGGAGTTCGGCCACATCTATGATCACTTCTCGGTCACGTATCAATGGGACAATGGAGCCAAACTCTTCTCCAACTGCCGCCAGCAAGCGGGGTGCAAGAACGACATTAGTGGACACATCCTGGGCTCCAAGGGACGTGCTCAACTCATCGAACGCAAACGGGGCATGGTCATCAAATCAGACGCGGGCGACTGGGTTTTCAATGGCCCGGAGAACGACCTTTACCAGCAAGAGCACGACGAACTCTTCGCCGGCATCCGCGCTGGGAAGCCGATCAACAACGGCGAGTACATGGCCAAGAGCACGCTCCTGGCCATCATGGGGCGGATGGCAGCATACACGGGTCAGGAGATTACCTGGGACATGGCCCTGAATTCGCAGGAAGACCTCACCCCACCGCGTTACGCATGGGACGTCACGCTGCCGGTACCGCCAGTCGCGACGCCGGGAATTACCAAGTTCATTTGAAACATGCGAACCAGACCTCTGCAGCAGTTGAGAACCGTTGAATGATCGAGAAAACG
>JAQGHS010000113.1 GCA_028291605.1 Planctomycetaceae bacterium
GTAGTTGGTGCTGTGTTGTTGCTCGTGCGTCGCTGACAACCATCCGCCCCGTAATTACTCAACGGCGCCGGACGCTCGCCTTTCCCCCCGCTTTCGGGGGGATTTGGCGAAGCCGCGTAAACCCCGCAATTCATCGCGAAAACTTGCTTTTGACAAGATACCGTTCTGCCGGTATGCTCCCGCCCGTCTCAAGAGTGTGCGTTGCAAGCTGGGCTGATGACAGCAGCGGCCCGGCATCAGATTTGCGAAGGATCGCTCTTCTGAATGCGACGCAACAATGGATCATCTCAGCCAAATTGGCTTGGATGAACCTTCGCACGAATGGGGCTTCGCCAAACAGGGAAGGATGGCAGCGTGGTCAACGGACAACGAGTCCTCGTCATTGACGGGATGCATGAGATCCAGGAAGTCCTGCACGCGGTGCTTGCGCCGCGCGGTATGCAGGTCGATTGGGTTCGCAGCCACGTGCAACAAGTGCCCGGTGAAGCTGCCGGTCGGCCCGATATTCTGATCATTGATGCCGCCGCCCTGCCGATTCACAAGTCTGGCAAAAACCGGGAATGGCGGGGGGTGCCCCAGGTGATTCTCGGGGCGGACGAAGCCGCCTCGACAGCCGATGCTGATTCTCAACACACGTACCTCAACACGCCGTTCCAGTTTCCGGATTTGATCCGCGCCATCGAACGATTGTTGCCGATCAAGGCAGCTTGATACAAACACCTATTGAGGAGAGTTAGCCACAGCAGGACACAGAAGAAACACAGAAAGAGAGGAGCCTGATATTTCTGTTCTTTTCTGTGTTTCTTCCGTGTCCTGCTGTGGCTAATCCTCTTTTCTTTCCTGGATTCCGCGGGGCCTCAGATGCGGATCGGAATCGCACTCTTTCAATTCTTTCCGGGCCGGATTGGCGGCGTTGCGGAATACATCGAACGGTTGATTCCGGGTCTCCTGAAGGTGATGGCAGCGGACGATGAATTAGTCCTCTGTGGCAATCGCGAGAACCTCGCGCCGTTCGATTCACTGGCTGATTCGCGTTTGAAACGCGTGCCGTTTTCCTGGTCCAAACGCTGGATTCAATGCCTGAGGCTGGCGGATCTGATCCTGCCCGGCTCTCCGAGTTCCCCGTTCTCTCGGCGGCTGAACGCTCTCAAACTGGACGTGTTCTTCTGCCCCCAGCAATCGATCTTTCCACGTGGAGTCCGCGCCCGGACGGTTGTTGCCGTGATGGATTTCCTGCACTATCGCTGCCCGGATCAGCTCAGCGTCTGGCAGCGCTGGACGCGCCGGCGAAAGGAAGAGCATTTCACTCGCGTGTGTGATCACGCGATTTCCATCTCGGCCGCGACACAGGCCGACTTGCAGTCGTACTACAAAATGCCTGCGGAGAAATGCTCCGTCGTACATCTCGCCGGTCGAGCCGTACAGACCACCGTGGCTCCGAATCCCGTTCCACCCGGTGCACCCTACATCTACTTTCCGGCGGCGGCGTTTCCGCACAAGAACCATTCCCGATTGCTGGAGGCCTTTCGCAGATACCGCGAGTCTCATCCCGATACCGCCGCACGGCTGCTCCTCTCAGGTCAAACGTCGCCGCGGATGGAGCAACTGCTGCGATACCAGGCCGCCGCCGGAGACGTGCTGCACCTGGGATTTGTCTCATCAGCGGAGGTTGCGGCCATCTACGCGGGCTCGCAGGGGGTGATCATTCCGACTCTCTTCGAGGGATTCGGAATGCCCGTCATTGAGGGACTGGGGTATGGCCGCCCCGTGTGTTGCTCGGACTTGCCGGTGTTTCATGAACTGGTTGGCGATGCCGTGCGGTACTTTGATCCGCAGTCGATCGAGAGTATCCAGTCCGCGATTGCGGACCTCTTTGCAGCACGAGTAGCCGTACCAGATGCAGTGAGAACGGCGGAGATATTGGAACGATTGAATTGGGACCGATGCGCCGCCGAGACGTACGCGGTGTTGAGCAAGTAGAGCGTACGTTTAAGGGTCTGCATTTCAGTCCCGCGGCCGATCAATCGGTCATTTCCAGGAACGGGTCCAAGCCCATCTTGTTCGAATACTCCGTGCGATATTGCTCGCGTTTCAGAACGTCGCGACGCTGCTTGGCGTGCATTCGTTCGAGGAAGCGTTGAGTTCTCAAGAAATAATTCAGCCAGGCGGGAGACAACTCCCCCTTGGCATTCGCCACGGCGCGGCGGATGGCAGACTGACGACGGCGCGGCGACAGGCAGCGGAGTAACTCGTCTTCCAGCGACAGGAAGAACTGATAGGTTCCCAGGTCTCCCTGACGTGCAGCACGGCCGATCAACTGGCGATCGATGCGCTTCGAACTGTGCATTTCGGTCGCGATGACATGCAGCCCACCATTCTTCGTGACAGTCTCGTCCAGGATGATGTCCGTACCACGGCCGGCCATGTTGGTGGCGATGGTCACACGCTGAGTCTGCCCAGCGAGCGAGACGATGTCGGCTTCCTGCGCGTGGTACTTGGCGTTCAAAATGTGATGCGGGATATTCTTGTCGCGCAGCATCTCGCCCAAGGCTTCGGACTTCTCCACTGAGGGAGTTCCTACCAGGACGGCACGGCCTTGATTCCGGAGTTCCAAAATCGCTTCGGCAACGGCTCGGTTCTTGGCATCCAGCGTCTTGAAAACTCGGGCTTTCAGACCTTTTCGCAGGCAATCCCGGTGCGTCGGAATGACGGTCACTTTCAGGCCATAAACGCGGTTCAGCTCACGCTTGACCTGCGCCCCGGTCCCCGTCATACCTGACAGAAACTTGTATTCGCGGAAGAAGCTTTGCACGGTAATGCGTGCGGCCTGACCGGTGGAGGCCGTAATCGGCACCATCTCCTTGGCTTCAATTGCCTGATGCAAGCCGTCCTGCCAGCGGCGACCTTCCATCATGCGGCCCGTCGACTCGTCGACGATCGTGATTTCTTTGTTCTCGGCGATGACGTAGTCGCGGTCCTTGTGGAACCCGTAGCGGGCGACGAGCGCCTGTTCGATCTGCTTGTAGATGCGTTCCGTATCAATACTGTCGAGCAACGCGGGCTTGCCCATCAACAGGATCTTGCGGCACCCGGCATCGGTCAGAAAGGCCTGCCGTTTGTCCGGTTCGTAGAGAAAATCGGCGCCCAGTGTCAGGGCTTGAATGGCGCGATCACTCCAGCGATAAAGATTGACCGTGGCTGAATCGTTAGGCTGATTCAAGGCGATGATCAGCGGCGTACGGGCTTCATCGATCAGGATCGAGTCCGCTTCGTCGATCAGCGCGAAGTGTGTGCCGCGCTGCACGATCCCCTCAATTTCTTCGACTTCGGATTCAAGCTGCCCGCCGGTCAGTCGAGCTGCACCGCCACGCTTCAGTCGATCGCGCAGGAAATCGAAGCCGAGTTCCTTGGAGGTGGCGTACGTGATGTCCTGGGCGTATTCCTTCTTCCGTTGCGGGGGCGTCAAAGGCGTTTCGATGCAACCGACCGTCAAATCCAGCAGGCGGTAAATCGGCCCCATTTTTTCTTTATCGCGCGAGGCCAGGTAATCATTCACGGTGACAACATGGCAGCCCAGACCCTGGAGTGCAAACAGATAGGTGGGCAAAGTGGCGGTCAGCGTTTTGCCTTCGCCAGTCTGCATTTCCGCGATGCCTCCCTCAAACAGCCCAATCCCACCCATGATTTGCACCGGGTAGTGAATCAGGCCGGTCGTGCGGCGCGAGGCCTCGACGACGAGGGCGTAGGCCTCGGGCATGATCTTGGCGAGCGGAATTCCGGCCTTGGCTCGCCAGCGAAGATCGCGGCTCCGTGTGACAAGTTCGTTTTCACCGAGGTTTCGGAAGTCATTCGACATGCGAACGATATCGCTGGTCATTTCTCGCCAGCGCGACAACCGACTGGCATTCGGACGGAAGCCAGTCTTCAACAGGTGAAAGAAACGGCTGGCAGCATCACCAATCATGAGACGATCACCGGTAACGAAAAAGTGGAGCGCGCAATCAAGCTGTCAAAACGTCGGGACTGTATTCGATAAGACGCTTTTACTGCAATAAGTGTTCCCATCAGAATTCGCCGGGGTGTTGGCGGTTCACAGGATTGCCTGTCTTCACCATTTGAATGAATACCGAATACGGATTTTGGAACACTGATCTTCGCTAATCTTCACTAATCAGAAATTCAGAAGGGATAGGAAGATCGGTTGAGCGACAGTCGATGCACCGCTTTTTCATTCTCTGGATTAGTGTGGATTAGCGTAGATCAGTGTTCCAAAATCCTTCTTTTTTCTTCATTCCCAACCAGAGACCTCTGGAAATGCAACGAGCCTCTGCCTGAAGTCAGGCAAAGGCTCGTTACGAGTCCGGATTGAATTGTGATCTGCGACGTTGGCCGCCTAGCGGGCGCCGACTGGCTCCATATCGAGCTGATGGCACATCGTGTCGATCAGGCGATCGACTTCGAATGGCTTCTGGATGAAGGTGTTCGCACCCGAGGCCATCAGGTCGTCGACCTTGTCCTGTTCGACCATACCGCTGATGCAGACGATCTTCACGTCGTCCAAGGCCGCGTCGCTGCGGACTCGCTGGCAGACTTCTTTGCCGTTGATGTCGGGCAGCATCACGTCCAGGACGATGACGTCCGGGTGATATTCCTTGACCATCATGCCGGCGTCGAAGCCGTTGTTCACCGCGCGGACTTCGAATCGTCCGTCGGCTTCCAAGGCGTCCCGAATCAGCTCTACCAGTTCCTCGTCGTCGTCGACGATCAGCGCCTTGCGCTTGCCGCTTTCGAGGGCATCGGTCGGGATGCCGTTCTCTTTCATGAACTTGTAGAGGAGTTCACGCGGAATTCTCCGAAAGCGAGACCCCGGTACACGAAAGCCCTTCAATTGGCCCGAGTCAAAGCAGCGAATAATCGTCTGCTGGCTGACCTTGCAGATCTTGGCTGCTTCGCCGGTCGTAAATACGGTTTTCATACCTTGCTCCATCCTTCGGACACACAGGGGAAATTGTGTGCCTCTCAAGAAACTCTCGAGACTCCCTCCGCGAGAGAGTGGCTGCAAACGGGCGCCTGCCTTGTTTATTCCGCTGTTGTTTCAGATCGCGATTGAACTTGAATGGTCTCAGACTCTTCAGGCCAGGCTGTTAGACAGTTGGTCTGATTTTCAACCCGACATCCTGATCGCAGACGCATCTTCATGAGAAAATGTATCCATCGTTTCGCGGCATCAAGGTGCGATTGCACTTCAAGCTACGAACCAAGGCGAATCGGACCGAATTCCGCTCCACGACTGAACCGCTGTGGACAGGCGGCAAACGACGTCCGTTTCGCTGCTCACACCCCGCAAAGCACCTGAAATCCCGTATGAAAGTGGTTCGGTCGCTCATTGAATCAATCAACGGCCGCTACTCTCGTAGAACACCTCATCTGCCCAAACCGGGGAGATTTCAAGACTGTGCGTATCGGATTATTGGGGGTCGAAACAACCTGAATTGACGTTCTGGCAATTCGCGACGAATGGGTGAGACCCATCGAGATGAACTGGGAACCTTGGCAATTTCCGATTGTAACGACTTTACCGATATTGCCGACGACGCCGATTATATCCAGTTACCGAGATCGGTCAACATGGTTTCGGCCATTAGAGTTCCCCAAGTTCACAAGAATGCCCGAATTTATCCCCCAGTTCGCAAACTGCCTGCTGAGTTCAGCTTACGGAAAGGACGTAGTCTGGTGCCGTGAAGGCGGAAGATGGGGATGTTTGGGAAATGACGAATGACGAAATCCGAATGTCGAAAGAATGACAAATGACCAATACACAAAGGTCGATGGAATCGTGCCGTTCAGGGGTCGAGTAAGATGGGGGTAACAGCCTGTTCGCACGGGTTTAAGTGCACACACCTCAAATTGGATCTCTCTGACTTCTGTCTTTCTTCGTGTCCTTTGTGAGCTTCTGTTCAAAAACAGGATTGGAACAGAAGCTCACAAAGGACACGAAGTGTGAAAAGTCTGAGGGCGGTATCAAGCTGCGCTGCCAAGAGACGCGTTCAAAGTATTTAGGACATTCGTCATTGGTCATTCTTTCGTCATTCGGATTTCGTCATTCGTCATTGAGCAAGCGAAGGCAATGGTCAGCACTTCCAAACACACATATAATAGTGGTCTCCCCCAGCGGGGTGACTTCAAAGCATCGTTTCATCGAGGAAGCCGGATCATGGACATCGAACAACTGTGTACGACACAAGAATTGTTGCAGCGGATTATTCACCTGCAGGACTCTCTTTGACTCGGCTGGCAAACAAACTCGCGCGGATGAAATCAATCGCCTGATGGAGGCGAGCAACTTTTGGGACAACCAGGAAAAGGCGCAGACTCTCGTCAACGAACTGCGGCAAGTGACATCGGTATTAAAGCCATTGAAGGAGCTCAAAGGCGCAGTGGATGACATCCAGGTGCTCGAAGAGTTCCTGCAGGCCGACCCGACCGAGGCCAATCAGGCCGAAGTCGACAACGCGAAACGCGAGCTCCACCAGCAACTGGAAGTGCTGGAACTCCAGTCGATGCTGTCAGGGTCGATGGATAAGTACAACGTCTACCTGAGCGTTCAAGCCGGCGAAGGGGGGACCGATGCCTCCGACTGGGCGGCGATGCTCTTGCGGATGTACGCGCGCTGGGCGGAACTGAAAGGCTACGAAGTCGAAGAGATTGAACTCTCTGAAGCAGAAGAAGCCGGCATTCGCAGCGCCACGATCCTGATTAAAGGAGACAACGCGTTCGGCTACATGCGCAGTGAGGTCGGTGTTCATCGACTCATTCGCATGAGTCCCTTCGATGCGGCGGGGCGTCGTCAGACGTCATTCGCAGCCATTGATACGACGCCGGATCTCGACGACGACGTGAATATCGTAGTCGTTTGGGATGATGACGTGCGCGAGGACGTGTTCCGCGCCGGTGGTGCGGGTGGTCAGAAGGTGAATAAGACCTCCTCGGCGATCCGGTTGACTCACTTGCCGACGAATACTGTTGTTCAATGCCAGAATGAACGCAGCCAGCACAAAAACCGAGCGATTGCCCGCAAGATGCTGGTTTCCAGACTTTTCCAGCGCGAGCAGGAAAAACGCGATGCCGAGGTTGCGGCGAAACGCGGTCTGAAGTCACGGATTGGATTTGGCGGCGAAACGATTCGTCACTATGTGATGGCTCCCCAGCAGTATGTCAAAGATGCTCGGACCGGCTTTACGGTAGGGAATCCCACCAAGGTACTGGATGGCGACATCGATCCCTTCATCGAGTCGTTCTTGCGGGATCAGATGGGGAAAGAGACCGCGTAACGTAGGATAGGCATCCTGCCTGTCATGACGAAAAGTGGTGATTGCTCAAAAGAATTGGATCATCAGGAGGGGCTTGAGATTGTCACGCCTTCCAATTTCGCGCGGTCTCTGTAGTCCCGGCAGGGACGGCCGCATATAGCCTGGGGCGCAAGCCCCAGGTCGTGGC
>JAQGHS010000124.1 GCA_028291605.1 Planctomycetaceae bacterium
ACCCTCCCGTGACGTCCAAACATACTTCACGGTGTCACCCCTCCCGGGGTGAATTCTCATTGCCTGGCTCGGGCGAAATCGCCACGGAACTCTCTGTTGGCTGACGGGGTTCACCAATCTGCAACAGCAATGGTATCAGCAGCAAGTTGACCAACAAGCCTCCTGCAATCGCTGTGCTGACCAAGGCCCCGAAGTAAATCAGCGGCACGAAGTTGGATGTCGTCAGGACCAGGAAGCCCAGGATCAAGGCGATATTCGAATAGATCAGCGGCCGGCGGACTTCGGTCTGCACCTCATGCAGGGCTCCCCGGAAGTCGAGTCCCGATTGGCGGGCTCGATTGTAGGCCGAGAGATAGAAAATGCTGTCGTGTATCGTCAGGCCCATGGTGTCGCTGGAGATCATGGCGGTCCCGATATTGACCGGAATCCCTGCCCAGCCCATGCCTCCCAGCAGGAGTAAGATTGGGAGCACGTTGGGAACCAGCGAGATCAGTCCCATCCAGATGGAACGGTAGGCGATGGCCATGACCACAATCAGCCCGATTGCTCCCACGACCAGTCCCAGGATCTGGTCCGAGAGCAGGCTGTCGACCAGATAATTGAGCAACACGAACAGGCCCGTGACCTTCGCTTCGGGAAATGCCGACCGGGTCAACTCAGTGACGCGGGTAATCAACAGCTCTTTTTCTTCCGCGGTTTGCCGTTCTCGAGCTCGCAGCATGATCCGCATCCGGCCTTTTTCCGGATTGAATAGACTGGAGCTGAAATCGGATTGCATCCCATTCAGCCAGCGAATCTTGGCTTCATCATCAGGTACCAGGATGGGGATCCGGGGCAGGATGTCGAGCCCGTCGGTCAGCGAAATCACTTTCGTCAGAGCGGGTTCATTCCCCGTTTTCATTTCGCGGAGTTGCTTGGTCAGTTGGCGGACTTTTTCCAGGTGATCTTCATCCAGTTCGGGAGGCGCGGAGAAATTGACTTCCCATAAGCCGGCGCCGCCCAGTTTTTCCTCCATAAAGCTCAACGCTTTAACCACGGAACTCGACGATCGGAAATTGCGCGTGAAGTCGGTATCGACTCGCAGTTGCCATAGCCCGCTGATACCGCCGACCAGCACGAACACCGTGGCGATACCGATCCACCACTGGTGACTCAGGACCCAGGCCGTCAGTCGGTGGAGCGACTGATTGACTTGTTGCTCGCCGCGTGGTTTTCCCGTGGGGATCTGGCCGGCACCCAACAGCATCCCGGCCGGCAGCACGAGTGCCATCGCCACCAATACCAGCAGAGATCCCATCACCATCGTCAGTCCGAACGAACGGACGGGGTGCAGGTGACTCGACAAGTGGGCCGCAAAGCCCGTGGCCGTCGTCACGCACACCCACGCAATATCGACGCCGATGATCTGCAGCATCTTGCGGAAGGCGGTTTCTCGATCATACTTCTGCCGCAATTCCTGAAAGTAAAATGACAGATACACCACGGTCGAGACACCGATGATCGTGACCAGCGAACCCAGGATCGAGCTGACCATCGTGAGCTGCAGATGAGTACTCCACAGCCCCGCCTTGGTCCAGAGAATTGTCATCTGCACAATGACGAACGGCAGGATGATCGATCGCACATCGCGCAGGAAAAACAGGATGACGGCGACCATCAAGATGGAAGCCGCCCACCCCATGAATAGGCCGTCTTCCTCGGCGTAGCGGAACATATCGAGAACCAGCGTTGGTTCGCCGACGACAGAGGTCGGTATCGATTGCTCGGCGGCGATGCGGCGGAGTTCAGCAATAGTTGCGGGACGCGGTTGCTTCGCGGTGGCTTCATTTTCCAGCCGCATCGCGATCGCCGTGGTCTGATTGTCATCCCCCAGCAACACGCCGCGGGCGAATTCCAGCAGCTTGGCACGTCGCGACTTGAACGGCCGGCGATTCGTAAGTTCCAGATAGGTGTTGAGACTTTGAACGCTATCGAGAACCACCCCCGGCACTTCTTGCGCGCGAGCGGCGAGGTTGGCCAGGCGTTCTTGTCCCGCATCCTCGAACAATTGCGGGTCGGTGTAAGTCAGAAAGATGAACTCGTCGCCGCCGAAAACCGCCTTGCTGTCGGTGTATTCGATCAGCCGGGGATTGCCGGGCGCATACAGAGACTCGATCGTCTGATCGAACGTCACTTGATTGGCGGGGGAGATCGACAACCCGGTCAGAGCAATCGCCAGACACAGCAACGCCAGCCGGTAGCGGACCAGCCCGTCGATGAAACGGTTCCAACGACCACTCGCCACAGGCGCACGCTCCTTCGATGCTGCAGAAAACGGAGCTCGCGCCAGGATCAAGCGCCGGCGTGAGCGTATCGCCGGGGTACTATAGCAAACTCACCGCACAGATGAACCATCGCGGGTTTAGAAGGTGCCCTCCAGTTTGCGATTCAGACCTTTCGGCCCGTCGGGCTACGCTGTGAAGGGAATTTCGACGTTACAGGAGGGTGAGGCTGCTGCCGAAGCGCATAGTTTGGCAACAGCAGATAGACGCTTGCGGTTCGGCAGGAGCCTCACCCTCCTATCGACTCGAATCACAAATTGGATCAAACCTCTGCAAGAGCCTTGCACTTCGAGCTCGTATGGGATGAGCAAGGACCGAGAATCGTATCGACGACATCGCACGTCCGACTTCATCGAGCAATCACAAATCACAGATCACAAATCGACAATCAGAAGCCAGAATTATCCAGCTAAATAGGGGCCATCGTAAGGCTTCTCGGGCTCTGCCGGTGCAGTTTCGGCGACTGATGTACTGTCTTTGCTGTCATCATCAATTCCATAGGCGACACAGGTTCGCGCGATGCGACTCATGTAGAACACTGTCCCGACAAAGAGGCCGCAGGCGACGAATAAATCGAGATTCGAACGCGAGCCCGAAACGAGATGAAAAATCAATCCGAGAACCGGCTTGGTGACCATGACCTGCTTTCATAAAACCTTGTCGAGAACCTGAAGGCTCAAAACAACTGGTGGTGAAGACAGCGACCGAGCTGCGTGTCGCGATCGTCTGTGGGTAGGCAAACGGCGTAGATTGTTAAGGATTTCACTCCGCTGAGGTCATCATAGGCTGTCCTGTGAATGCCACAAACTCGACCGCGAATAGCTCGAGACTGATCGAAGCGGTAAATCTTGGTGGGCGCTGAATCTGGAATTTCGTGGCAACTGGAACCTTGTCAGGATTCGTACTGTTGAAAACGTGGTGCCAGACGGTTGGGAATCGGGCAGGTTGAAAATCTAGTTGGAAGTTATCGACGTCGCCTCTGGAACTGGCAGAACGCTCCGCATTTCATTTAACAGTTCCAGTGACTCAGTCAGGTGTGAATGAAAGTACTCGCGCATCAGGTCGAGCACCTGACCGATGATTTTGTCGCGCAGTGAATAAAAGACTTGATTGCCCTCTTTTCTGGTCTGCACGAGGTGTTTCGATCGCAACACCGCCAGATGTTGCGAAACGTTCGATTGTTCCAATCCTAAACGCTCATAAACGGCACTCACGGGAACCTCACCCCCATCGCGTAGCAATTCGATAATTGCAATGCGGGTGGGATGTGCAAGTGCCTGAAAAATCCCAGCCTTGAAACATTGTAGACTGTCATGCACTGCGAAATCTCCGGTGAATGACGAGTTTGAGTCATGTATCGGCCAACCTATAGTGGTATATGCGATATTTCGCATCTAGTAAAGTGAAGGTCGAAAGGATTTCGTCATTTCAGCGTAAAATCCCTCAAACTGGGCGAATCCGGCCAGCCCTGCGTTTGTCGAGCTTTGGCAGAACGGGGCAGACGTCATGTGCGGATTCGAATGGATAATTTTGGTCCAGGAGA
Source organism: Planctomycetaceae bacterium (assembly GCA_028291605.1). Lineage (GTDB taxonomy): Bacteria > Planctomycetota > Planctomycetia > Planctomycetales > Planctomycetaceae > JAKFVC01. The sequence goes on from JAQGHS010000124.1 coordinate 3,865, forward strand.
CCAAGTAGCTGTTGCCGATCAGGCGGCTGGCAGTTTCTTGGCGGCCATGCCGAGCATGATCAAAGCCCATCCATTGAACACCATGTCGATGCCAATAAAGAGACCGATCACCCACAGCCCCGAAATTGGCCATTCCTGTAGAATCATCACTCCGAGCATCACATTGATGACTCCGTGTAATACCAACCAAAACACATGTTGAAATCGGATGGCCATCGCGAGAACAATACGAAAGATCCCGCCCACGATCAGAAACACGGCGATCAGCAGGGTCAGCGCCGCGGCCACTGCGGCGGGGTGCCCGGCAATCAGCAGGCCGACCACGATATTCATGACACCCATCAGCAAATCCACGAAAAAACCACCCCAGCGCTTCGCCAATAGGGCGTGTATGGTTTGCAGAATTCCGGCGGCAGCGAGCAGGCTGCCGATGAACACCATGGACGCCAGCGTAAAGATCATCGCGGACCCCAGCGCCATCATTCCCAGGACGACGAGCGCAATCCCCAGACCGATAAACCAGCCCGAACGTTTCTTGAGTTCGTCGACCCCGAGAAGGTGGAGCGAAGTGAGGCTCAAATCGGTGATTTCAGGCGGCATTTTAGCTCCTCAGCAAACTGACGCGGGTGAGCCCCGGCCCGTCAGGGCTGGGGAATGTTGGCATCATACACTTGCTCGGTACACAAAGAACCCCAGGCCTGAAAGCATTGCGCTGATCTGCATATTTGATTGCGAATACCAACTCGAGTTTTGACGGCGTGAGTGGACGACGACTTCACAATTGCTGATGTCTCGGCGACCAACTCGCTCGTTCGATTGACAAAAAAAGCTGTGCTTTCACGTTCGAACTTGCCGCCAGATCACCATTTTCTCTGGAAAATCCTCGTATTTCGCGGTTCCGCAATGGACAGTTGCCGCTTGATAAATCACAAGCTATCAAGTGTTTCTCGATTACGCGTGAGCCACAACTTGGTCGCGTTCGACATCAAACGCCGCGAGTTTCTCCCTTTAATGGTTCATCGTTTGCATTTCACAATCAGCAATCCCGGTCACTCAAAGTGAGCACCGACGTGAATCATCCGCACGAGAGATGAAAACCCATCGACAAGGAGCGAATCATGCCACGCGGCGACAAATCGAAATACACCGATAAACAAAAACGAATGGCCGAACACATTGAGGAAGGCTACGAGAATCGAGGAGTCGACAAGCAGGAGGCCGAGAGTCGTGCCTGGGCGACCGTGAATGCCACGGATCACGGCGGCAAGAAAAGTGGCGGTTCGGGACAAGGCAAGCCGCGGAATCCCAAGCCCTCTATTAAAGGGGGCCATAAAGGTGGTGCCGCATCAGCCAGCCGAACGTCCGCTCAACGGTCCGCGTCAGCCAAGAAGGGAGCGGCAACCCGCAAGCGAAATGCCGCTGCAGCAAGATAAGAAGGTTGAAGTGTGAAATGTGAACGGTGAGAAAGGACAGCTGAGAGTCACGACGATGTACT
>JAQGHS010000162.1 GCA_028291605.1 Planctomycetaceae bacterium
TAAGTCAGAGATCGGCAGTCCGAGTGCCTTGCCGCGCAGATCATTCAAGGCGATATCCACACAGGCGACGGCTCGACCGTCACCGAAATTTTCTCCCCAGAGCTCTGGCCACAGCTTGCGATGTTCGAGGGGATTCTTGCCTAGCAGTATCGGTTTCAGGTGGTCCTCAATCGTCCCCTGCGTTCCGCCAACATCAGCCGTTTCGCCCCAGCCGACCAGTCCGCTGTCGGTGGAAATCTTGCACAACAGGCAATTTCGACTGGGCCCGAGGGGCCCGACCGACACGCCAATGGCTCGTTCCAGTTTGTGCGTCAGCGCGAATGTTTCCACTTTCGTGATCTTGAGCGAACTCGGTTTGGGCTCGGCAGCTTGAACGGCTCCGCCAGTCGCCCCAGTCAATAGGCCGGCAGCGACTCCGCCAGCGCCCAACATTCCCGATTGCAGTAACGCTCGTCTGGTTAGTCCTGATTGAGGCACGATGATTCGCTCTTTCTGTGGGAAGGTCCCGGATATTTGAGGAATAACAACTACCGACACAAGCGCTAACTCATGCAGACACGCTCACACTCGTACTCGCGCCCAATGGACACTGAGGCACCCTGGAGTGCCCGCATAGAAGACGCATAGCACCGTCCCGTTATTTAGATCGGTGATGGCGGGATGGCCGAAGCTCCACTTCAACATGTCATCCCAATAGGCATTGAAGTCCACATCGGATCCCTGCTGAGTCAACGCGGCCTTTTCGTCATGCACATGGACAACCAGTTTGTCTGCCTCAGGCCAGTTGAGACCTGCATCGCGAGATGACCAGAGCGTCATCGCCCCGGGCCGATTACGATCGACGACAAAGACCAGCAGACGTCCGTCATCCAACAGCAACGGTGCGCCGATCTGGCCGGGAATCGTGGTCTCGCGAATCTTGGAGAACGGGTGCCCCTGTTCTCGCAGCGAGCCATGCTTGAAGTGAACGTTGAGATCCTTCTTCTGCTCCAGATCGTGCGTCCAGAAGAACGCGAAATATTCGCCCGGTTCGCGGCCCACACAGATCCGCTGGTCCCAATAATAGATCTTATGGTCTGGATGTTGAGCGACCATGTGCAAGTCAGGGAATGTTTCGCCACCGTCTTTGGAAACCATCATCCAGGCTGCATGACGGGACGGGCGGGGATCGTCGAATTCTTTATAGCTCTCAAAGGTCAGCGAGATTGAGCCATCGCTCCAGCTTAAGGTTCCACCCGTCGCCGCACAGCCGGTCAATCCGGGAGTCGGCACAATACGCCAAGGCCCCCACGTCGCACCCTGGTCTTCTGATACGGCCAGTATTTCCCGGCAGTGCAACACGCCTTGTGTTTCAGCATCGAAGAGCGGCCGCTCGGGATCGGAACGATCAAACCAGGTACCCGTCAGCAACAGACGGCCATTCGGCAACTCGACGATATCACCGGAAGACAGAGATCCCGGTTTACCATCGAGCGACGTAGGAAATTGAAACGGGATCTCCGCCCAAGTTTGTCCGCCGTCGAGCGAGCGATTCAGCCGCAATGTGGAGTTGATGGCATGTTTCGCCGTACCTGACTGGTGTCCGACGATCAACTGCCCGCCGCTTAAACGCTTCACGCTGGTGAACGCATTGACTCGCGATTCGGGTGGCTGTTTTGAAGCATCATAAACCAGTCCACGAGCTTCGAGTTGCATTGCCACGGGTTCGTTCCTGGGTGGTGAACGTGGGGCGAATTCACGAGCGGCAATGCACTGTAATACTCAGCTCGCGGTCCTGTAAAGTGGCTCACTGTGTTCGGCTCAGAAAGAACGATTTATTTCAAATGGATCGTACCATTCCTTAGTATCAACGCGTCGTAGCCGCATCTCGCCAGAGTGCGGGCCTCGCCAGTCACTCGCCCGCGTTCTGGCGAAACGCGGCTACAACGCAACCCAGCAACAAATTCCTACTTCGACTTCCCTGCCCCTTCCAGCCTTTCCAACGCGACCTTCGCTACGGCTCTGACTTCGGGATTCTTGTCCTTGGTTAATTCTTGCAGTTGCGGTATCGCCTCTTTCGCCTTTTCGCCCTGGCCCCCAAGAAACCTCGCGGCCAGAATTCGCGCGCGGGGATCAGGATCTTTCAGCTTCACCAGCATATCGGCAGTGAGCTTTTCAATGACTTCAGGCGACACCACGGGCGCGTCCGAACGGCGACAAGCCATGGTCGAACAACACAGGACCCCCATCAGACAGCCAACGAGAACCAGACGCAGCATGACCAGTTTTCCAACACGGCGGGGTAATACGTTCCCGCAACAGTGAATGTAAGAGAGATGAAGAGGTGGCAGACCGTCCAGGCTGCCAATCGCCGATCTGGCAACGGGCAATCTTGTCAGCGATTAGATACCGGGCTGTTTCAAATGGAACCAGGGCAGACCTGAAGTCGCGCGGCCACGCCCCGTCGACTCATGGAACAGTGGCCACTTCACCGCCACGGATCGTCGAGAGCTGTTTATACAGCGTCTGATCGATGTTCTCGCTGATGAATCGGACGGCTCCGTCGCCGAACAGGAAATTGCCACCGCCGACATGATCGCTGCGGAAGTTGCTGGTCGTGCTGACGCCGCCGCTCAGGCTGTCATTGCAGTTGTTATCGTCGGTCGAATTGAGGTCGCCGTAGATGCTTTCGGTCACCGGATTCTTGTTTTGACGTTCGATCGTCGATCCAAAAATGCTGGTCGATCTGGGCATGGCAGCCCCATAGGCATTAGCGACATATTTCGTGTTGAAGTTCGCCTGAATCCAGCCCTGATACGCCACGCCCGGGGTCGCAGGCGTGGTGCAGCCAATGCCCGTGCAAACCGTCCATTTCGAGCCGCCCGTCCCTTCGCCGACAGCCATGGTGTTGCTGGCCCCATCTGTCACATCACTTAGCTTGGTGTGGTGAACCAGATCGAACATGCCCAACTGATTGCTGGGTACAGGAGTGGGCGAGTTGTACAGGCACCAGGAATCATTCGGCCCCTTCGATAGAATGTAATCGGTCGCCCCCAGGCTGCCGGCCGCGAATACCGGTAAGGCGCCACCGAACGCAGTATTTATCGCCGAGCAATCGAGCGGATTGCTGTGTGCGGCCGAGGGACAGGTATAGACCGGAATCGACTTCGATCCCACGGTGGCACCCGGTTGCTGACTCCACGACAAGTTGCAATTGTAGATATTGTAGAGGTTCGCCTGATCGACGTACGGCAAAATCATCGTGAGCTGACTGGCATAGGCACTCCAGTTGGTGCCGACTTGTTTCGACAGTCCGCCCGGAAACGTGCGGAAGGAGTCGTGATAGTTGTGGAGCGCCAGGCCGATCTGCTTCAAGTTGCTCCGGCACTGAGACCGCCGGGCCGCTTCCCGGGCCTGCTGCACCGCTGGCAGCAGCAGAGCAATGAGCACCGCAATGATGGCAATCACCACCAGCAATTCAATCAAGGTAAATCCGCGCGGACGCGACCACGTGTGCTTGTGCACTCTGCTTCTCCTGTTGCGATCAGAGATCTCGGGCTGAGAATAAAATTGCCCGAACCAAGAAATAAAAAGCCGAAGAACTCGGCATCGACACCGAGATCCTATCAATCTATCCCCTTAACTCTCAAGTCGACTTTAATATATTATTCACAGCAAGTTCGTTTAGAGTACACATTTAGTAGAACTCGTCGGCTGATACTAATCGTGCAGGCTGCATGAAAACGACATACCGTCAGACAACAAGGTGAACCCCTCCTCAACTTTCCATTAAAGTCAGTTTGTCTTCGAGAAGCGTGCGGAATACCAGAGGTCAGATTCTCGATTCGAGTTGATGGGAGGGTGAGGCTCCTGCCGAACCGCACACGTCAATCGGATCTTGCCAGACGATGCGGTTCGCAGGAAGCCGCACCCTCTCATTAATCCCAAAACTTGATCATGGTGGATCCCATCCCAGCATATCTCTCAGCGGCCCATTCGATTCCACGTCACTGGTGGAAAATGATGCGAGTAATTGCCCACGGGATAGTAGGCGAATGGACGTCCGACGGCGCGACTCAGCAAGACGATCGCACCATCCCGTTCTTCGTCTTCGATGGAACTCGGCACAAAAAGGACCACACACTCATCACGCCAGAGGGAGGCTTTAATCCGCTGCTTGTTCGCCGCAAGCATCGAGTATCTGTTAATCCGATTCCACAATTCTTCACCGACTCCCGTATCGAATTGCACCACGACACTCCCTAGATTCACCCGGTCATTGAGCAGATCGTGTACCGGCACTGCGGTGGCATTAACAAGTGCCTGCTCAGAATCCTCTTGCGTGGGATACGGTCCCAGGTACGTTCCCGGCATCGGTCCCAGGCAGGCCATTAAAGTTCGCACGGTTCCGTTGTAGGGTAAGTGAGTCACCCATTCGTTACCCCCGACGATGCATCCTGAACTCGCGCGACCGCATCGCAACTGCGGATCAAGATTGTGAAAGGTGGTCCCCGGAAGCCCGCGGTACTGCAACCTCGCCGTGCCCCGAAAATAGTCGCAGGTTCCCAAGAGAGCTGGCACCGCAACCGGACTGGTCAACAGGAATATCAGTCCTACCAATGGGCTTCGCGACCGAAAGAAATAAGTCAATGCAGCCACCGCGAACAGTGGGAATAACAGACTGACAATGCCCATCAGCGTGCAGAGCCAGCAGATCGGCTGCATGATCAACAAAACCGGCCAGGGATGGGCGACTTGGGGACCGGGCTCAATTGGCAATAGAGTGGTACTCATGGGGATCATCCTTGAGGATGAGAACTGGTTCCTCAAAGACTTTATACCATGTGTAGTACATCGGAACAGCCCCAGTCACAGACAAGAGGCATATCGGAAGTCGCCTGACGAGCTAATTCAGATCAACCGCGTTTGGCTGGCCGCTTACTCGTGGTCATGCAGACATCGGCAACTTTGCCACTCGCTTCCAGCGCCACATGAAACCGCTGCTCACCCTCCAGACGGTGGACCGTCATATGGTAGGCCGGGCTGACAACCGCCAGGTAGGGCCGTTGTTCGGGAGTCTTGGGGATACGCAACTTGCCCCACGAGCCGTCGCCTAGATACAGCACACCGTACTTGTCCTTCAAGCCGTTCGTTAAGGGGTGGGTTCGCTTAAACGTGTGGTCATGGTGCTCCAGGACCACATCCACATTAAATCGCTCGAACAGGGGGCACCAATGTTTTCGTTGCTCTTCACCGGTGCCGAGTTTGTCACCTGCCCCTTGCGGCGCACGATACGAAGGATACGCGGGAACATGATTGGCCACGATCAAGTGGGGACGCTCCTGGCGGTCGGCGAGCGTCTTCGCCAACCAATCGGTCTGCGCTCCGGCAATCGGCGCGATGTGGCCGGTATCCATCAGCACCAGACTCAGGTAGTCGCCGATATCCAGCACACCGAATGTCGTTTCCGAATAGAAGCCATCGAACAGGCTGAGGTACTGCGGAGAATCAGCACGCTTCGTTTTATATCCACCGTTCACTTCATGGTTACCCAGGCACGACAGCAGGGGAATCATTCGCCCCTGGGAATCAACCATGTGGGCGTGATAGTTCTTCAGAAACTTGGTGAATATCTCGGGAGACTTGCCATTGTCATACGCCAGGTCACCGGCAATCAGCGCGAAATAGGGCTCCTGTTTCGCCGCCAGAATATTGGTCGAGATGGCGTGAATATCCACCCCGCTGTCGCCGCCCGAGACGAACTGGAATGTGTTAGTCGCCTTGGCAGGCATCGTCCGGAAGCGATACTTGGGCAGGGCACCGCCGATCTGAAACTGGTACTCAGTCCCCGGCCGCAACCCGGTCAGTTCGCAACGGTGGACCTTCAGATCGGTATTCGTGTACGGCTTGAGGAGCGTCTTACCAATCTGCCACACGGGCGATTCCAGGGTCGAATACTGGATCGACTGATCGGTGGCTGTCGCAGGACCGACCCATTGCACCGTCATCGTCGTGGTCGGATCTCGCTGCCAGGTCAGGAACAGCGTATCAGGACCGAGTCGCGCTCCGGCGGACTGCAACGGTTGTGGGGCAGCGGCGACATCCTGTGCCAACAGCCCAGGTCCAGCCGACAGCGCAGCAGCCAATCCCCCCAGCGACGATCCGATAAAACTTCGACGATGCAGCAATGACATTATATGAACTTTCCGCTAGAGCGATTTACCTTGACGATTTCCTGATTATTGAGGAATTGGGAATCGCCATTGCGGTCGCTGGGAGGGCGAGGGCCCCAGAGGGTACCCCGCCCTCCCACCAGCCCGATCCGGCAAATGGACTAAGTCAATAAGTGGATTAATGATGATACAACGCGATCATCCGTTGCCTCGTCAACTCGCCGGGATTTCATCCAAATCGATCACGATCTCTTTCGTACTCCCGTCGACATCGAAGATAAAGGGGGACTGCTCGTCGTTGAATTTGCCCCCGAATAGATCCTTCTTCTTTTTCTTCAGTTCAATCGCCACGCGATACTTTCCGGCGGGCATTCCTTTGCCGTTTTTGCCGGACGGCATGAATACTCCGCTGTCTTGATCAACGTCACAATAATAATGATCTGAAGGGGGCTTGCCATCCGGCAGAATCGGGACATAGGTGATTTGCAATGCTTCTCCCTCATCGACTTTCGCTGAAAAGCTATCTCCGCCTTTCAATAATCGTCCCTGCGTGCGAAGCAATCCGTCTCCAAAGCAACCGACTACTCCACAGCCCAGACTCAAGACGAGGAACCAAGTCGCCAACCGTTGCATACCAGAGCCTCCAAATTTGACTTAGCAGAGATTCTTACAGAGACGACAAGCTCCGCGCCGCACCAGATTGCTGAGGTTTGGCCAGTGCGGGCGCAGAGGTGAAGGTGCGCCGCACTCCTTAAAAATCGCCGATAATCTGTCCGTCATTCCGGCACGTCAAACGACACCAGTTGATCTGGTCGACCGAGTCCGAAATGAAGCGCACACTGCCGTCCACAAAGCAAACCTGGGTCCCACCCGTGTGCATACTACGCGACATGGCAGACGTCATCAGCGTCCCGGCCGTCGTGCAACCCATTTTGAGTGCGGCACCAGCGGGGGTGCAGTACAAGCCGCCGTCTTGAAGTTCATCGCCACCATCGGCCGACGTGCCACCGAAAACGTTGTTGGGGGTCGGGTTGTAAGTTCCACGGCCGCCATTCACGACGCTGGCACCCGGGAACCCCATCGCCCAGACTCCTCGCGGATCAACAGCCGACAGCCCGGCCCGCAATTCCGCCAGCGCCATGGTGTTGGATGTGCCATCCAGAATTTCGGCGAGCTTCGCACCGTAGTTCGAAGACATCACCGCGCTCGAAGATAGTCCTGCCGCTTTGGTAGGATTCTTGGAGCTCTTATAAACAGCTCCACCAGCCACATGATCGTAATCTTCATACCCGGCAACCGCACCGTAATTACCTCGCGCCCAACCGGTGGCGGTACCGGGAACTGACGCACTGAAGAATGGTGTCTGGTTATTAGCGTCTGACGGACAGAGCATCGTTGCAATCCGATTGCCGACCAGGCCGCGCCAGCCGTTGCCGTTGACGCCACCGGGCGGCGTTCCGATCGGAGTCCCAACGATCACTCCAGGGAAGGAGTCCAAATTCGACGAAGTATAGAGGGCGGTTTGCTCGATGTACGGGAGCAGCTTAACCGCCCAGTTGGGACCGAACGGTCCCGTGTAATCCATGTGGGCGTCATCCGTTCCGTAGCGCCCCCAGGGAACCGACGATGCCGGCGGGAGCGTGTTGAAATTGCTCTCATAGTTGGCCAGCGCGAGCCCCAATTGTTTGAGGTTATTCTTGCACTGCGTGCGTCTGGCCGCCTCACGCGCCTGTTGGACCGCGGGCAACAGCAGGCTGATCAGGACTGCGATAATCGCAATCACCACCAGCAGCTCAATCAAGGTGAAACCGCGATGCGTTCTTTGTTTCAACACGAGACACTCCTCCATCAAACTGAACAGGATGAGAATTCAACCCACTTAGTTTGATCTTATAAGGAGTGACGATGAACAAGTTATTAACGATCTTGTAAGACCGCATCAATACGGACTATCTATTATTAACCCCTCTTGATTAACACAACTTTATCTGCCGAAATTATGCCTGCGTCAGGGGTGACTCGCGATTTGGGACGGGTCCACTCGCGCCTGGCTTTTTCCAATACATCAGACCGCGGCGAACCAGATCCACCCGGCGTCTTGCGCTACGATCGGACCTGACTCACCTTTCGCGAGCCAGATTCTGGGCATCCCGGGAGTATTGGTTCCTCATTCCGATTGACTGTTCACTAAATCACACGCAAGGGAAGTGAACCAAAGATGGCCACAGGTAATAGCCATGTCCGAACCCGAGCGATGAATGACCGGGACCGCGGGACAGGACGACGGCCAACATTCAGCTCTTGGGGGTCGTATTCCGCGAGATCTGTTCCAGCAATCCGTACATTCGTTCGTCCTTGGGTGGCTGTGCATCCTGTCCCGAATGAATCGGATAGGTCGGCTGCACTTTCGCTTCGCCACAAATGACGGTCAGGAGATTGGAAACTAGCCGCGAACGTTCTCCTTCGCCGAGTCCCAGTCCTTTGGCTTCCAGTTGATGAATGGCTTCGTAGACAATTTCCACGGCACCTTCCACCACAATCTTCCGGGCATCCACGAGGGCCTGAGCCTGCTGGCGAACCAGCATCGATTGTGCGATCTCCGGAGCGTAGCTCAGATCGGAAAGCTCAAACGCTAAGACCTCGGTGCCGGCGGCATCGACCTTGGTTTGCAGCAAGGCCACCATTTCCGCACCAATCGCCTGGGCCTCGGCCTTCAGGCTATGTCCGTTCGGTGATTCGTAGGGATACTTCGAAGCAACCTGCTTCAGCACGGCCATCGCCTGAGTCTTCACGAAGCCATGTGCATCCTGGATATCGAGGGTCACCTTCTTGGAATTGACGTAACGGTAAGTGACGACCGCCGCAATGATGATGGGATTGCCGTTGCCGTCAGCGACGGTTGTGCGAGCCAGTTCGAGCGTCTGCCGTTTGATGGTGACCGTGTGTAACTGTCGCCCCCAGATCATGCGAAAGTACAATCCGGGATCGACGAGCAATTCCGAGAACTTACCCCAATAGATAATGACTTTCTCTTCCTGAGGGTGAACAATCACAAAACTGGTAATCACCGTAATGAATGCCAGAAAGCCAAAGAGGAGTGTGCCCAGAAATAAGATGACGCCGATTGCTTCTGCCATTTTTCAAGTCCCCCAAGTCGTTGCGTATCGCTCCGGCCGATTGACATCACCCGGGCTTGGACCACAAAACTAGCCGCGCTGACTATTGAAACGGAACCGCACGCGACTTGGATCAACGGAATTGAGCCTTACGATCCAAACGACCGCGGTGGCTGCTGCCCCGGTTTCGGCGGCAGGGGTTTCGCAATCGGCGCCGGCTTGGCAATTGGCGCCGATGGGGGAGCCGACTTCACTGAGGAATCAGGCAGTGTCTTGCGTTCACGCCGCAGTTTGACGATCTCGTCCGGGGCGATTAGGAATGTGCCTTTTCTGAACACGGCTCGAATCTTTCCCAGGTCGATCAGCGCACGAATTTCTGCTTCCGGAATCCCGAACTCGGCCGAGACTTCACGTAGGGTCTTGGTGGGAAGCGGCATTTCAATCGATCCTTTGCAGAATGACAATCTGACACCGGCCTGCTGACTCAGTTGCCAGCCAGTGGACAGCAATTGTCAGCGGTTGTCGAGCGGAGCGGTCATTAACTTTAAACTTGCGAACCGAGTGACCCGAAAAAATTGGCCACCCGCATTAAGTTCCCCGTATGTTACGAGAGAACCGTTAGCATTCAAATCTGGAATTCCCGTTTTAGGTAGTCCCGCCTCCGATTGACGTTGAACTGGCTATGATGACTGCCGGATGGGAATGGTGCGGGTTCGCCTTGCAGATGGCTGGAAGGCCGAAATCTTTCTGCCAGTTGTCTTGAAACTTCGCCTGGTAAAGCAACTTTCGTGTATTGGCATTCGCCCTGCGTTATTCATTTCAGAATTTGAATCATCTAGTTAGGATGTCATATCGTAACGGGTGGCCTTCAGTTCCCTTGGGCACGCGGTTTAAGGGATCCATCCAACATCCCAATTCGTTATTGTGTTTCAAAGGGTGCAACCGATGCAACGAATGATTGTTCTCACACTGCTAAGTCTGGCCTTTCTGGCGGGTTGCGGAGGAGGGGGTGGTGCCGCCACAACCGCACCGGTGACAGTCCCACCCCCGATCGATCCGGCAAATCCCCCGGCCATACCGGCACCGGGGACGACACCAGCCAAGCCTTAATCGAGTCACGAATCTGGCAGTGATGCTGACATCTCGGCTACGGTGGCGGGGTAAGCCACGGGATTGAGAGCGAGCGCCACCGTTCCCATCGCATCCCGGTGCCCCCTCGAAGATGAGTGCTGCCAGATGGATATTCCATCCGGCAGCACTTTTTTATTGCGGCCTGCGTTTCTGGCATTTCCCCTTGGAGATGATTGCTCCCCTTCGCCGTTCAAACTATAGTGGCAAATCACATCCATTCGGGGATGTTGTGGTGTTGATATTACCCTCTCCTGCGGAGAAAGAGCCCAAAATGTCGCTGCCGGCCTGGTTCGAGGAACTGAAGAAGTTTGATACGCCAACGATTTGCAATGCCATCGAGCTATTCGATGTGCGTCCGCGCAATGTCGGCTTTATGAATGACACGATCAAAGCCAGCTTTCCCAAGATGCCCCCGATGGTCGGCTATGCGGTGACCTCGACCTTCCGGAGCATGGCCCCCCCGCGTGGCGGCGATGTCTACGCCAGCATGAGCGACCAAGTGGCCTCGTATGCCAAGCTGCCTGGCCCCGCGGTCATGGTCTACCAGGACCTCGATGTGCCCATTGTGTCGGCCACGTTCGGCGAAGTCATGTGTTCGACTTACAAGGCCTTCGGTGCGGCCGGTTTGATTACGTCCGGCGGCGGTCGCGATCTGGATCAGGTTGAGGCGCTGGGCTTCCCGACGTTCACCACAGGAGCGATTTGCTCACACGGCTATTGTCACACCCTGGCAGTCAACATCCCGGTGGTCGTGGGCGGCATCTGCATTTATCCCGGAGACTTGATTCACGGAGACCTCAACGGCGTCTCCACGATCCCCCCGGAGATTGCTTCGGAAGTCCCCGGCGTCTGCCGCGAATTGATGGTCGCCGAACAGATCATTCTGGATTACCTGAAGACATCCAACATCACCCCTGAAGGATTTGGCGAAGCTCGTAAAGCCTGCGGCGCCATGATGGCCGCGACGGGCAAGCGACTGACGAAGAAGTAAAAGCGATCAACGACATAAAAAAACAGCCTTCCGTAGCGGATGCCACGGAAGGCTGTTGTGTTTTATCGCTTTCAATTCTCAGATCAAGCAGACCGAGAATTCAACATCCGCAAGCTCTTCAAGATGAATTCGTATTCAAACAGCAACACGAAACCATCCTTCCGTGAGCTGGGCTGAATCTGAGCCGCCTTCTTCTCTTCGGCTTTCTTTTCTTCGGCCTTCTTCTCTTCCGGCTTCTGCTCGGGAGCCTTTTCTTCACCCTTACCGCTCAATTGAGCGTCAATATACTCCAGCCCCTTTTGCAACTGACGATCAACAAAGTCGCTCTCCGGCGGCCCCTTGTCGCTCAGCACATCGCGTGCATGCCGATAGTCATCGTACTTCTTGATTTCTTCGAACGGCAGAACGATGCGGTAGCCCTCATCCGGCATCACGCCCCATTCATCGGTATCTTTGGCACCGGGGAAGCGATGGATGTTCTTGCCGTTGGGGCGATGATAGCTGGCAGTCGTCAGCTTCAAGGCCGACTTCCCTTGTTCCATCTCAATGACGTTCTGCACGCTGCCTTTGCCAAACGTGCGATCGCCCACAATGATTGCTCGTTTATTATCCTGCAGGCAGGCACTGACAATCTCACTGGCGGATGCACTGTGGCCATTCACCAGGCAGACCATCGGGAACCCGGAGAAGGTATCCGCCTTCTGGGCCTTCCATTCTCGTTCTTCCGTATTGCGGCCCTTCGTGCTGACGATCTTGCCTTCTTCAACAAACAGGTCAGACACTTCCGTCGCGGCCGACAGCAGCCCCCCCGGATTAAATCGCAGGTCGAGGATCAAAGCCTTCATGCCTGCGGCTTTCAGCGAGGTCAACGCTTCTTTCAATTCCTTGACCGTGTCCTTACCAAACGAAGAAACTCGGATGTAGCCAATTTTTCTCTCTGGATTCAGCATGTATTCCCAAGTGCCGTCGGGCTTGTAGCGATCACCCAGAATACTCGTCACGTGAATCATCTCACGCATCACGGTCAGCTCTTCAATTGCGTTTCCACCGACATGCAAGATGCCCAGCTTGACTGCCGCACCGGCCTTTCCCTTCAAACGCTTGACGGCCATGTTGAGGTCGTAGCCGTTCGTTGACTCACCTTCAATCTTGACGATGAGATCGCCGGCCCGGATACCCGCCTTGTAGGCCGGGCTGCCAGGGAACGGTGTCTGTACTAGGAGACGGTTTTGCGGATCGAGACCCACCTGAATACCGATCCCCCCGAATTCCTGCTCAACCTGCGAATTGAAGCGTGACAGATCGTCTGGGCTGATGTAGTTCGAATAAGGGTCCAACCGGCTCAGCATCCCGTGCAGAGCCGCTTCCACAAGCTCGCGCTTGCTGACGTCTTTCACGTAGAACCGATCAATCTGATCGAACGAATCGATCAGCAATCGCATCGACTCGTAGAGTTCCTCCTCCTGCGAGGCGGCCCGCGCATGGGAAGTCGTCCAGCCCAGACACACGGACACAGCCAATATGGCCAAGATGAATCTCGCACGCAGCATCGTTTGCTCCCTGGAGGTATGTCGATTTCGAGAATCCTAACCCTATAGATTCTAGGAGGTATCGGCAAACCGAGCAAGCTGTTTTGGCGCGTCGTGAACCGGCGCGGTTATTTTTTGGCCTCCACCAGTTTCAGGAAGCGATTCACCCGGCTTTCGACGACATCCAGACTCTTGTTCCAGAAATCGGCCGTCGTCAAGTCATACCCCAAGGTCGACTGCACCGCCTCCTCAGCGTCTCGACAACCGGTCGCTACCAATAATTGACGGTATTTCTGGGGGAAATTGTCGGCTTTACCGCCGGCTTCGTTCGCCAATGCATAAGCTCCCAACGACAGCAGATACCCAAACGTGTAGGGGAAGTTGTAGAAGGGCAGACCACTGATATAGAAGTGCAGCTTCGAAACCCAGAAGCGGCCGTTGTAGCCGTCATCGGCCAGGGCACCGCAATAGGCTTCGCGCTGAGCAGCGACCATCAATTCGGAAAGCCGGCTGGCGCTGACTTCGCCGTTCGCTCGTTCCGCGTGAAAATTGTTTTCGAAGATGAATCGGCAATGGATATTCATCAAGAAGGCCATCGCATCCGACAGCATATTATCGAGCAACCCGATTTGCTCATCGGGAGATTCGGACTGCGCCAGGCGTTCTTCCGCCAGCACACATTCGGCGAATGTTGACGCCGTTTCGGCGAGGTTCATCGGGTAATCCTGCAGGACCAACGGCTGATCACGCAGCACCCAGGAATGATAAGCGTGGCCGAGTTCGTGCGCCAGCGTGGACATGCTGTCCTCGCTATTGGTGTAAGTCATGAAGATGCGGGACTCGCCCTTGCCCGGGAAGCCGGTGCAGAATCCGCCCTGGCGTTTTCCCGAACGATTCTCCCCCTCAACCCAGCGTTGTTCGGCTGCCATCTTGGCGAAGTCACCAAAGTCGGGACTGAATCCGGTAAACGTGCGGACGATGTGCGAAATCGCTTCGTCGTACGGAATCTCTTCGCTCTTGCCCGGCGTCTTGGCCACGGGATACGGTGCACTCTGGTCGAACCACGACAGTTGCTTCACCCCCAGGGCTGCGGCCTTCTTTTCACAATACTTCAGCAGCATTCCCTTACGCTTGGAGATCGCATTCCACATCGCATTGAGCGTCTCACGGGTCATGCGATTATGCCGCAACGGCAGATCAAGATGATCCTGAACGCCCAGCCGGCGATAGATCGCCAGGCGGGTTCCCGACAGATGATTCAAGGCGTCGGCACATGAATCTTCGATCTTCCCCCAGGCCTTATCCGCCGCGTAAAAATTGTTTTCGCGATTGAACCGATCGGGCATGTCAAACCGCACTTGCCCGACCGATTTTTCGACCAGATCACCCTGCTCCATCACAGTGATCCGCAATTCGCCCGACAGCCGGTCATAAAGCCGACCCCAGGCGTGAATGCCGTCCACAGCCAGGTCGGCAGCCAACAGTTCCTGCTCTTTCGGCAATCGAAACGCCGCATTTTTGCGGTGCGATTTTAGAAAGTATTCGACCTTCTGCAGCGCCGGATGTGCGGCCACGAACTGTGTGAAATCGGCATCACCGGCCGCCTTCAGGGCGAAGTCGATGTTTGTCGAAACTCGCTCCCGTTGCGGGTCGAGAGCCGACAACGTCGCCTCCAGTTGCTGATACGACTTGTTGTTGGCATCCTCGGCCGCATAGCAGCCGATGAGTGCCCGCAGATCGATCGAACGCGTCTCCACCCGTTCGTACTCGGTGAGGAACTCCACCCAGAACGAGACCGACGCGCCAGCACCACCGACGGCCGGCAAATGGTCCGATTGCTTCGCCAGCCGGTCCAGATCTTCCCGGTACTTGGCAAACAGCGTCTGGAACTCGGGGGTGCTGGGGTGTGGCAGTAACGAGATCAGATCCCACTTTTGAGAATAGCTGGCGGACATGTTGGACAACCTTGAATCGATGTTCGAATTGACGGGCGAATTGATGAATGGAATCTTGGGGAATCGACTCACGCTGCTCACTTCGGAGCCTGCAAGACCTGCGGGGGAATCTCTCGCAACCAGATATTGCGATAGCGAATCGGATTTCCGTGGAATTGCAATTGAATCGGCAGCCGGTCAGCGTGCTTGCCGTAGGCCGGTGCCTTATCGTAGAACGTGCCGCCAAGCAACTCGGAATGATTCTGCACGAGCACTCCGTTCTGCAGCACGGTCAGATAGGCCGGCTTGGTGACCTTGCCAGCTTCATCGAACTTCGGTGCCGAGAACACGATGTCGTAGGTCTGCCATTCACCCGGCTTGCGGCAGGCATTCACCAGCGGTGGAAATTGCTTGTAGATCGCGGCACATTGGCCATCGAAGTAGGTCTTGTTGTCAAAGGAATCGAGGATCTGGACTTCATAAGTCCCCATGAAGTAGATGCCGCTGTTCCCACGACCTTGCCCATCGCCCTTCACTTCCGAGGGTGTCGCGAATTCCAGATGCACCTGGCAGTCACCGAAGTTTTCCTTGGTCGTGATACTGCCGCCATCGGCAATCGCCTGGCCCTCTTCAATCTTCCACTTGTCGCCACCGTTCCATTGCGACATGTCTTTGCCATCAAACAGCACGATGGCATCGGAAGGAGGACCACCCGCCTGACCGGGATCAATGACTTTGGGCTCAGCCCACATGATGCCGCTGACGTACTCAGTCACAAACGCCCCCTCAACGGTATAAGCGGAACAGAGTCCCAACAGAATACAGAGCACCCCGGCCCGGCCACTTTTCCCCAAGCTGATACGCATCGCATGATCTCCCGAATGGCAACTCAATAGACGCAGGGGTTTTCAATGCTTCCCGCGTGAGACGCAAATATAGCAGGCCGTTGGCAACCGAGCCACACAACGACTGTAGGATGGGCGTAGCAGAACTCGCCAAGAGTTCTGGCCGCATGGATGACGGGCCCCGAAGTCTTGGCGACTTCGGCTACGAGCGACCTACACGCGCTGATAGCCTCCTGCCACTCGTGTTGTCGGACCGAATTGCCTAGAATCTGCACCGAGACATTAACCCCACTCCATCCCTTGACGATCCACGAATTCACGTCATGACCTTTTTCCGTTTGCTACTGCGGACAGTTCAATACCACCGCCAATCCAGCATCGCGGTATTGCTGGGTGTGGTCATCGCGACAGCCGTCATCTGCGGCGCCCTGATCGTAGGTGACTCGGTTCGCGAGAGTCTCCGCCTGATGACCCTCGCACGGCTCGGGCGAATTGATCACGCCCTGCAGAGTCCCCGCTTCTTCCGCGAGGACCTCGCCATTGACTTGAGCAAGCTGCCCCAATTTCAGCAAGACTTTGCCGAGGCCGCCCCGGCGATCTCGCTGGTCTGCGGACTGCAGCACGCCGCGGGAGCCAAGGGGGGCGTCACGCCCGGCGCGGGGACTGATATTTCCCGGGCTGGCAAGGTCAACCTGTTCGGGATCGATGATCGCTTCTGGAAGCTCACCGAGCATGCGGAGTATGGCCCTCCGGTCGATAACGAAGTCGTCCTCTCGCACCGGGTCGCCGAGCAATTGGCCGTGCAAGTGGGCGACGATGTCTCATTATGGCTGGAGATTCCCAACTCCGTGCCCCGCGAATCCCTGCTTGGCAAACGCGAAGCGGGAACTTTACAACTGACACTCAGCGTGAAAGCCATTCTGCCCGAAGCATTGGGGCTGGGACGACTGGGGATGCGACCCAATCAGCAACTGCCGCTGAATGCGTTTGTCGCTTTGAAGACATTGCAGGAGGCTCTCAAACTCAACGAAGTCAAACCCTCATTCCGAGACCGCACGGGTGCCCCCGCGCGTGTCAATACGTTGTTCGTCGCCGGCAGTACAACTCTGGGACACTCGGCGGCAGGCGCCGAACATTTGACGACAATGCTGTCTTCCACTTTGCAAATGCGAGATCTCGATCTCCGAATCGTTGATCACCCTCAGCGAGGCTACTTCGCGCTCGAAAGCTTTCGCATGATCCTCGAGGACGAAGTGGCCAATCGGGCTCTCGAGATGGCCGAAGAACAGAACATCGCCACATCGCCCACTTATGCGTATGTCGCCAACGAAATGAGCACGGCGAGGACCGACAAGACATTTTCCATGTACTCGGTTATTGCGGGGCTGGATTTTCAGGACAAGGCCCCCTTCGGCCCCTATGAGTTCATCGGCCCCGCACCCAAAATTCCGCTGGCGGACGATGAGATCGTCATCAACGAATGGCTGGCCGAAGATCTGCAGGCGAAGCTCGGTGATACCGTGAAGGTGAAGTACCACCTGGTCGGTTCGCGCGGTGAGATCCCTGAAGTCAGCAAAGACTTCAAGCTAGTCGGCATCCTGAAGTTTGAGGAACACTCGCTGGCCCGCGATCGTGGCGTGACCCCCGAGGTCAAAGGCATCACCGACGTGAAAACGCTCGACAAATGGGACGCGCCCTTCCCAATGGATAGTGCGCGGATCACCGACCGCGACCACGCCTACTGGAATCAGTATCGAGCAACTCCGAAGGCCTTCGTAAGTCTCGCCACCGCCCAGAAGTTGTGGCGCAGCCGTTACGGCAAGCTGACGTCGGTCCGCATCGCACGATTGCCGGGTGAGAAAGGGGCAATGGTCGAACGTATCGCCAGCAGTTTTTTACTGGAAAGCCTGCCTCTCGATCGACTCGGACTGGCGTTTGTTCCTGTTAAGGCACTCGGCCTGCAGGCCGCGGGTGGCACCACGGATTTCGCCGTGTTGTTCATGTGTTTCAGCCTCGTCCTGATCGTCTCTGCCGCCATCCTGGTCCGACTGCTGTTCAAACTCGGCATTGAGCGGCGGGCCTCCGAAGTCGGCCTGTTGCAGGCCATTGGATTTGCTCCAAATCGCGTCGCGCGCCTGCTCTTTCTGGAAGGCCTGTTGATCGTTGTAGTCGGATCGCTGGTGGGATTGGCCGCGGGCATCGGCTATGCATCGCTGATGATTTACGGTTTGAAAACCTGGTGGGTGAAAGCGATCGGCACCAAGTTCCTGATCGTCTCAGTGCAACCGCTCAGCTTGGCGTTAGGCTTTCTGATCTCGTGCCTCACCGCGGGGTTCTCCGTATGGCGTGCCTTTGGACAATTGCAACTCGTCGCTGTGCGCGGCCTGCTGGGCGGGCAAACTCAACCCGAAGACTCTATCAAAAGTGCGGCAAAAACCGTTCACCGTTCGGCCCGACGAGCGACCATCAGTGGCATACTCGCGGCAGTCTTGATCGTCGGCAGCATCTTGGGAGTGATCCCTGATACCCAGGGCCTGGGACCATTGTCTTGGCGGACGGTCGCCTTCTTCCTGGGCGGCATGAGCAGCCTGGTGGCCGGTCTCTCGGCATTAAGCTGGTGGCTGGATCAAGATCACGGGCAGGCGGTTCGGGGGAGCGGAATATTGGGGTTGGCTCGCCTCAGTTTAAGAAACGCCAGTCGAAATCGCTCGCGCAGTGTGCTCACGGTTTGGTTGATCGCCTCGGCCACATTCATGATCGTCGCCGTGGCTGCGGGCCAGCGTAATCCGGCCAAAGAGATTCCCGAGAAGTTCTCCGGCAACGGCGGTTTCACATTGGTGGCCGAGAGTTCGCAGCCCATCCTGTTTGATCTCAACACGGCGGCTGGACGAGCCAAACTGAATCTCACCGACCCGGCCGCGGAAGCGATCTGGAAAGAGGCCCAACCGAAGATCTATCCGTTCCGCGTCAAGGCTGGCGACGAAGCCAGTTGCCTCAATGTTTTCAAATCGCAGCTTCCCACAGTACTGGGTGCGCCCCGCGATTTGATCGAACGTGGTGGATTCCGTTTCGTCGGAATGAGCCAGCCCAATCCCTGGACCGCCCTCAACGAGAAACCCGAGTCCGGTGCCGTGCCCGTACTGGCCGACATGAATACCCTTCAATACAGCATGCATAAGGGCGTGGGAGCCAAGCTGGGTGTTCCCAACGACCAGGAACCGCAACATCATTTACAGATCGCCGGCATGTTTGATGGGGCCGTATTCCAAGGCGTCCTCGTCGCCTCCGAGGAACGCTTCTTGGAAGTCTTCCCCGAGCAAGCGGGCTTCCAATATTTTCTCATCGAAGTCGCTCCGGAACATTCTGCAAAACTTTCCACGCTGCTGGAGACTCGGCTGGAACCCTTCGGCTTTGATGCCGAACGCGTCGCCGATCGACTGGCTGATTTCTTGTCGGTTCAAAACACCTACTTGTCGACCTTCCAAACACTCGGAGGTCTGGGCCTGTTACTGGGAACCTTGGGACTCGGCGCGGTCATGCTGCGTAACGTTCTTGAACGACGTTCCGAGATCGCGCTCCTGAAATCGATTGGCTTCACCACCAGACAAACTGCGATTCTGGTGCTCAGCGAGAACACCGTGTTGTTGATGTGGGGCTTGATCGTCGGGACGGTTTCGGCCTTGCTGGCGATGTTGCCACATCTCCTCAGCATTGGGACCGATTTTCCGTGGGGCAATGCCATACTCATGTTGCTTGCCGTTGCAGTTGTCGGGACTTTGGCGGCCTCGGCCGCAGTTCGCTCGGCGGTCAAGTTGCCGACATTGGAAACGTTGCGACGAGAGATCTAATAGCCGTACAACGTAACGCCCCAAATGGCCTGTAGGATGGGCACTCCTGCCCGTCTTCGCGGTAATCCGCGACCTTCGTCTGGCAATCCAACTCGCAAAATCAAAAGAGACGGGCAAGAGTGCCCATCCTACGACGAAGAATCCCGGGGCTTACGCCGCCGGGCTCGCCTAGTTCTTGTGGGAATTGGCGTCTGCCGTTGATTGCCAATCGCTAACAACCATCCGGCTAACGTCGGACGCTCGCGTACGAAGACGTTTCAGTGCGGCCGATCGATCTGGTACTCGTGCCAGCGCAATGAGACCAGATCGTGAACAGCTTGCGTCATCAGCGTCTGGGCGGGCCAGGTTCTGGAAAAACCTTCGCTGGGCAGCTTGCGAGTCGCATCCAAACCCAACTTCGAACCGATGCCGGGAATGGGTGTCGCATGGTCTGTGGGCGAACTCGGCCCCTCGCCGAGGATCACGTCTCGGCTGGGATGCAGGCTGCTGGCGACGTTGAACCAGACGTCGTTCCAATTGTCGAGAGCCACGTCCGCATCGACGATCACGATCAACTTGCTGAACATCGTCAGTTGATGCCCCCACAAGGCGTGCAGAACTTTCCGCACCTGCTGGGCGTAGGTCTTATGAATGCTGACCAGGCAGATCTGGTCATTGGCCGTTTCCTGCAGCAGCCGGAAATCCACTAGCTCCGGAATCGTCAGCTTCAACAACGGCAGCGACAACTTGGAATACATCTGCAGCAGCGCCGAGTCCTCCATCGGCGGCCGGCCCGGTACGTTCTGCGCGAGTACCGGGTTGCCGCGATGAGTCAGCGTCGTGATATGGAACACGGGGACGTCCACCGGAGCACTATAGCTTCCCGTGTGCTGACCGTACGAACCTCCGCGAGCAGGCCCTTCCTGCGCATCGATATAACCCTCCAGGACGATCTCCGCACCGGCGGGAATCTCCAGGTCCACCTGGCGACCGCGGACCACTTCCAGTGCCTTACCTCTTATACAGCCTCCGAAGGCGAGCGGGTCAGTCTGCGTCGGCAGGGGGGCCTTGGTCAAGAACTGCCACGTCGGATCGCCGCCGAAGGCGACCGCTAATGGCAGATGCGAGCCCAATTGACGGTGCTCGTGTAACAACTGAAAGGCGGCATGATGCGGATGCCAGTGGACGCCCAGGCTGCTGCGATCCAGGATTTGAAACGGGATCGATTCCACGTACCGATCGCCACTTTGCGGATGCTTGCTGAGAACCACCCCTCCGTGCAGAAAGCGGCCGGCATCGTCTGGCCAGGCCTGCAGCGCCGGCAGTTCGCGCAGGTCAATATCGCGGCCGACTTTGACCACTTGCTGACACAGACCCGTCTTCACCGGGACCGGCTTCCAGGGTGAGTTGCCCGCGGCATTCCCCACGATCTTCAGCTTCTGAAA
>JAQGHS010000181.1 GCA_028291605.1 Planctomycetaceae bacterium
CTAGTTCGCGAATCTAGGTAGCGTTTGCCGAGCACTTGAACGACGTCCGCGGGCAGCATGCCCGGCAGTCGCGCTCCGTGTCGAGAAAACAAATACCCCGCGACGACAATAATGCCCAGCACGAGAAACAGACTGCCGGTGGTTGTCACCCAGCTCGATGAGCCTTTTGACTGATTGGGTGCCGGACCGCGGGCGGCGTTCGAGGAGCGACCGAGTTTGAGCGGAGAATCGGCCGTGGCAATCGGCGCCGCGTCCTGAGCGCGGGGAATCAGCAGTGGCTCCTGCCCCCAGGCGAATCCGGGTAGCAACAACCAAGCCCACACCAGCCAGCTTCCCTGCCAGCGCGACACGAGGCGATTCCTTTCGCACGGGGTCAGAACTTAAACTCTCCGCGTTGCCGACCCATAGAGCTCGGTAATGCGCACCCCTAATTGACCATCAATCAACAACACTTCTCCCCGTCCGACCAATTTCGAGCCGCTATAAATGGCGACAGGGTCGTCCGAGAATTCTTCGAGAGCGATCAGCGCACCGGGCTGGAGTTGCTCGGCGACAGCCCGGTCCAGAGCAGTCTGGCCCAGTTCGATCGTCAATTGCGCCGCAGCCGTTTCCGTAATCTGCTCAACAGCGTCGTGAGACGGCGTTTCTGGACTCGACATGACTGACCTCCCGGACCGTCCTCTGCAATCACCGGCGCTATATAAACCGGCGGGCAGATTCCGTCAATCCGAGGAAGTTCAGGGAAGATGGGTAATGCCGAGAGTCATTACACCTTGAACACGGTCCGACTCTCCACCGGGCTGTATTTCGCCAGCTTGACGGGATCCAAAGTCACGCCCAAACCTGGCCGGATGGGGATCTCCAAAAAACCCTCTTTATCGATGATGAAGGGTTCCTTGGTCAGATCTTCAATGTAGACACACGGAGTCAAATGCTCGACGTAACGCGCGACCGGGATGGCCGCAGCCAACTGCAAATCGGCCGCTAAGCCGATCGCTGTATTCCAGCCGTGCGACACCATTTGCACGTTGTGATCGTGGGCCATCCAGGCGATCCGGCGAGACTCGCTGAGACCGCCATTCTTGGTGACATTGGGCTGAATGATGTCGACCGCGCGGCGTTCGAGCCACGGCATGAATGACTGCCGGCGAGTCAGAACTTCGCAACTCGCGATCGGCACCGGAGAACTCCGAGTCAGCTCGATATAGCCTTCGATATCGTCCGGTGGCAGTGCCTCTTCGAACCAGACAATGTCGTACTTGGCGAGCATGTCGGCCGTGTTGCGAGCCCAATTGACACCGTGCGGCCAGAATTGCTCGCTGCCCCCCGCGTCGACCATCAGCTCGACACCATCACCGACGGTTTCGCGAGCCGTACGTACCAGTAACTCGTCAAACTTGCGATTACGCCGGCCAAACGGACGCCAGCCGAGTTTGATCGCCTTGAAGCCACGCGCCACGGTCGCCTTTAATTCGCGAGCGAGGGGTTCCGGCTCGTCGAACAGCATCGATCCGTAGGGTTTGATTCGCTGCCGGTAATTCCCACCCAGCAATCGAGAAACAGGCTGACCGCATGCCTGCCCAAAGATATCCCACAGGGCGATGTCGATTCCACTGATAGCATGTTCGACCGAGCCGCCGCGCCCTTGCCAGAATGACGACTGGCGGAGCTTTTCACTGACCCGTTCGGGTTCAACCGCCGATTCATTCTTCAGCAGCGGCCACAGCAGTTGAATCGACCCGGCCACCAGTTGACCCGAGGTAAACACACTTCCGGCCCCGGTCAGACCTTCATCGGTGGTGACTTGCACCAGCGTATGCAGATTCTCTTGCGGCTCGTGCCCCTGCGGCCAGCCGCCGTCGACGGTTCCACCCGTGAGGGGACAAACTGTGACACCCGTGATTTTCATGCGTGTAGCTCGTTAATGAGAATTCGAAGTGATGACAGCGAGCGCGTCGGGGAAAATGTCTCGTGGGAGGGAACGTAGGTCAGGCTGTGCCTGACGCACGCCGGCTGAGTAGCAACTCGTCGTAGCCGCATCTCGCCAGAGTGCGGGCCTCGCCAATTACTCGCCCGCGTTCTGGCGAAACGCGGCTACCACAGCGATATCGTCAGGCACAGCCTGACCTACTTAGCCGGCTTCTTCACAATCTTACCGGTTTGAATATCCTTCACGACCTCCGCCAGCAGCGCGGGATCGTCGCTGGTCACGATGTGATCGATCCGGCTCTGCGGAACTTCCATCCGTTCCATGGCCTCGCGAGCGGTGACCCAAAAATTGGCCCGCTTCTTCCCGGTCGCCAGAAACAGGTTGGTCACCAGTTCGGCGAGCTTCTGCTCGTCCATCTGTTCGCGATTGTCATAGAACCGCGAAATGACCTTTTTTTGATACTTGGAATAGTCGCGGTCAGCCATGGATTGAGTATGTCGCGAGAGGGTTGATCGCAGCCCGACTCGCAGAGTCGGGCTGCATTTGAAATCCGCAGAATACCCGACTCAGAGAGTCGGGCTACGTCTAGAAATTCTTCTCTTCGTCCGTGAACGACACGTGATACTTTTGCTTCAGACCTTCCATCCATTCATAGGCCAATTTGACATCGTCCTGCGACGCAATATGGCTATAGGCACTCGGAATGACCCCCGGAATAATTCCGAAGAGGCGTTCCTTCATGAACGTTTCGCGCATGCGATCCGTTTCCTCACCAGCCTTGGGTTCACGGTTAATGACCCGGATCACGTACACGATGCTGTGGTCGCGATTCGGAGCAAACCCTGATTCTCCAATACCCAGTTCATCGCAGGCGACGTGCATGAACTCTTCGTCGGCATCTTCGACGAAGGCGATGGTCGACAAATTCGGCGGCTGCGTTTCCCACATGTTGGGCGAAGGAGTCGCGGGCGTCATCCAACTGAAATCGGCTGTTTCGTGGACCAGCACCGGCAATCCGGCCTTGTCGCTGGTGACGTTCTGGTCCTTGAGAGCCACTTCCAGCTTCTGTTTGCCGGCCAACTTGGCCAGTTCCTCGGCACGCTTGGTCGCGGTGGGGTACGCTTCCTTCAGTTTCCAGGCAGCCAGTACCAACTCCTTAATTCCCAGGTCGGTAAACTTGGGAATGTGTGACTTCACTTGCTCAGATTTCCAATAGACATAAACGTCCTGAGTCTCGGAATCCTTGCCCATTTCGGCGCTAAACAACTGCTCTTTGCCGAACAGCACGTTCAGGATGCGACCTGCACCACCCGGTTGGAAGGGATTGTCACCTTCGTCGATGACCTTGCCCAACCCCGGCATCTCGTCGATTTCTTTGGCGGAAATAAGCTCAGTCGCTGAGAACTTCATCCCCAGCTTCTTGCCTACGTTCTTCATATCATTCGCAGCAATGCTGATGACCTTCAACTTCAGTGCCGTCGTGATTTCGGCTGACAGCTTATCGGTCGCTTCCGGATCCAGCTTGGTCTTGGATTCCACGACTGGCTCATCGGCATCGATTTCCCCATCTTCGTCGAAATCAATGTAGGCCTTATGATCGATGACAGAAACCGGCATGTTGTAACGGAGTTTGCGGTCATCCAGGATCTGGATCGCTTCCGTACTGGCCTTCTTCAACGC
>JAQGHS010000187.1 GCA_028291605.1 Planctomycetaceae bacterium
ACCATCCACGGGCACACATGGCCCCATGGACTCGTTCCGCGCGGCTGAGCGATCGCACCAGCAACATGCCGATCATTTGAGCATTCGATGTCCAACTTGACCACCAGGATCCACTACCAAAACTGCGGGCACTACGCGCTGTTCGCATGCGGTCTAACTCATCAAAGACGACGTACGAATAGCGGTACATGAAGGCGAGAATGGCGATCAGCAACTTGGGCACGCCCCACGCTCGCAACGTATAGAGCAGCTTGTCAAATGGAGTGACATTCACCAGCCACAGCCCCGTCAGAAAACCCAGCGTACTCTGCATCAGAATCGTCGCGGCCAGATCCCAGCCGGCCTGAAAGCCCTGCCCTGCTGGAATGCCGATGGTCAACATGATGGCAAACAGCCAGAATCCCAGCAGCCGATGCCACAGATAACTGAGCGGTATCCCGGCGATGCTCAGTCCGGCAAATACCACGCACAGCAGCAGTCCCTGCAACGGCCAAGCCTCGCCGCGAATGAACAGTCCCGCGGTAATGATCGAAATCGCCAGCACCAGTTTCAACCACGTTGGCCAACGATGAATGATCGAGTTACCGCGGCTGTATCGATCGAGAAAATCGAGAGCCATGGGGGCACAAACTTTCTTGTCGGATTTGGATTGGTGAGGACGGGATTCTCAATTGGAAACCAGCCAAGTGAGCCGGGCGGCGTAAGCCCCCGGATTCTTCGTCGTCGTAGGATAAGAATCCCGGGGCTTACGCCGCCGGGCTCACCTAAATTAAAGGACGCCAAATCAGCGACGCGGCGACTGATAGTACCGGTTCTTCAAGAACCCCAGCAAGCCGGTGGTATAAGTCACCGTGCGGCCCCCGATCACGATCACCGATGTGCCATGCAACGGAATGAACGAGAACAGGACCAGCCCCGCCGCGGCAATCAGCAAGCCCGTATTCACATTGTGATACTCGACCACAGTTCTTAAGAGGGGCGTATACCACGGCCAGAGAGGCTCAACGACCTCCAGTTGCGGGGCCAACGCGTGCGGCTCCTGCGTCAGATGCGGTTCCACTGCAATCCGTTGCTCTCCCGGGCGATCGGCAGAGAATTCTACCCGTGCCATGGCGGCGGCAAAATCGGGGTCGTCTTCCAGGGCTTTCGCCATGTGGCCCAAGGTCTGCAACTGGTTTTCCAATGAGACCAGCCGCAAATGATTGGTGTCGTATTCGTGCTGCAGCTTGACCATCGTCAGCAGCCGCGGGGAAAGGTGGACGGCCCCGTAAAATCCGGCCGCCAGAAATAGACACAACCATCCCACCACCGAGCTAATCCAGCCGGCCTGAGATTCAGCCTGTGCAGCAAAATGGGAGGGGGACGTTCTCATACAGGCGATTTGTATCCGATTCTCAGCGACACACGATTCGAAGGCGGCAGCGAATGAATGCGCCTCGTCCTATCTCATAGTACAAGTCGAAGGTTCTAACTGAATTATCTCTATTCGCTGTCTCCTTTAATTCGCTGCCAATCTCCAAGCGAATTCTGTCAGACGTACCCAATTAAAATCGTCATCCGCGCAGCAAACAGCCCGGCAATTCTACAATTGCCGGGCTGTTTGGATTTCAACGCAGGATCGTCATCAACTCCGACGACCCCGATTTTACTTGCGATTCCACAATTCGCCGCCATACCGGGCTTCGCTGCCGAGCAGCTCTTCGATCCGCAACAGTTGATTGTACTTGCAGATACGATCGGTTCGGCTCGCCGAACCGGTCTTGATTTGCCCCGTGCCCAAGGCGACCGCCAAGTCGGCAATCGTCGTGTCCTCGGTCTCACCACTGCGGTGACTCATGACGGCGGTGTAGCCGTTGCGGTGGGCGAGTTGCACGGCATTGATGGTTTCAGTGAGTGTCCCGATCTGGTTCACTTTAACGAGGATGCTGTTCGCGATTCCTTCGTCGATGCCCTTGGCCAGACGCGTCGAATTGGTGACGAACAAGTCGTCGCCGACCAGTTGGACCTTCTTGCCAATGCGGTCGGTCAGTTGCTTCCAACCGTCCCAGTCGTCTTCCGAGCAACCGTCTTCAATCGAACAAATCGGGTACTTGGTCGACATCGATTCCAGCCAGCCAACCATCTCGGCGGGGGTCAACTGCTTGCCTTCGAAAGTATACTTGCCGTTCTTGAAGAACTCGGTCGAAGCTACGTCGAGACCCAGCTTCACTTGCTCGCCAACCTTGTATCCGGCCTTTTCAATGGCGGTCAAAATGACCTGGATAGCGGCTTCATTGTTGTCCAACTTCGGGGCGAAACCACCCTCATCGCCGACGGCCGTGCTGAGTCCCTTGGAAGCCAGCACCGACTTCAGGCTATGAAAAATTTCGACACCGCAACGCAGGCCGTCACTGAAGCTGTCGAAGCCCAGCGGCAGGACCATGAATTCCTGGATATCGATGCCGTTATTGGCATGTGCACCACCGTTGATGATATTCATCATCGGCACCGGCAGGTACTTCGCACCGACACCGCCGAGGTAGCGGAACAAGGGCAGGAAGCTCACGCGAGAAGCCGCATGAGCCGCCGCCAGCGAGCATCCCAGAATCGCATTGGCACCCAGCCGTGACTTGTTGGGAGTGCCATCGATTTCGATCAACGTCTTATCAATATTGGCTTGATCGGTGACGTCCAGACCTTCCAGTGCGGGCCCGAGTTGCAGGTTGACATTCTCAACAGCCTTCAACACACCCTTACCCAGGAACACCTTCTTGTCGCCGTCACGCAATTCACACGCTTCATGAGCCCCCGTGCTGGCACCGCTCGGGACCGCAGCGCGGCCCAGGGTGCCGTCTTCCAACTCCACATCAACTTCCACGGTCGGATTGCCACGGCTGTCGAGAATTTGCCGTGCGTGCACAGCCGAAATCAAAATTGCCATCGTCGCCAGTTCCTTAAATATTCAAATTGGGCCACGTCGTCCGGATTCCAGCAGCCATTGCTGGAGCGACCCACCCATAAACAATCGGTCATGCGTCGCCACTGATAACGCCGCGTATTGTGACAACTTTCCGCAGAAATGTCACCCGGTCGGAATCCGTCGTAGGATAGGCATCCTGCCTGTCAATCGCGAAGCGAAAATGAGGTGCGACCAGTGCCTGCGGCGATCAAACTGTGATCGTAGGTTGAATGGACTTCGGGTTTGGCACTTGAGGTGACAAATAACAGGCTGGAAGCCTATCCCACGGAGGCTATCACCCACGAACCTGCCCATCGCCATAAACCACATACTTATACGAAGTCAACTCGCGCAACCCACAAGGACCTCGAGCGTGCAGCTTATCCGTGCTGATGCCAATCTCTGCTCCCAATCCTAATTCGCCCCCGTCATTGAACCGGGTGCTCGCATTGACGATCACGGCCGACGAATCCACCCGCGCGACAAACTGCCGAGCCGTCCGCAGATCGCTCGTGACGATCGTCTCAGTATGACCCGAGCTATATTCCGCAATATGCTCGACGGCCCCATCCAGATCGGCGACCACTTTGACTGACAAAATCAGATCGGAATACTCAGTGTGATAGTCCTCATCGGTCGCCAGCGTGCTACCGGGCATTAACGGCTGCGATTGGGTGCAACAACGCAACTGCACCTTGCGCGAAGTCAGTTCCGCCGCCAGTTTCGGCAGCCATTCGGTGGCCAGACTCGCGTGAATGAGCAGGCATTCCGCAGCGTTGCAGACACCAGGCCGCTGACACTTGCTGTTAATCAGGATGTTCTTGGCCATCTCCCATTCGGCTGACTGGTCGAGATAAACATGGCAGACACCGTCATAGTGCTTGATGACCGGCATCGTGGCTTCCGCGACCACCCGCTCGATCAGCGATTTTCCACCACGCGGAATCGTGACGCTGATCTCCTGATGTCGCTTCAAGAACTCGCCGACTGCCGCCCGATCGGTCGTCTCGACCAGCTGCACGGCATGCTGCGGCAGACCGGCGTCACGAAGCGTATCCTGCAACAAACGATACAACGCCTGGTTGCTGTGAAACGCCTCTTTACCCCCGCGCAAGATCACCGCATTACCACTTTTGACACACAGAGCCGCGGCATCCATCGTGACATTCGGACGCGATTCATAGATGAAAAACACCACCCCCAGCGGGACGCGCACGCGCATCACCTGCAAACCATTGGGACGAATCGAACTATCCAGAATCTCGC
The DNA here is from genome assembly GCA_028291605.1 of Planctomycetaceae bacterium. GTDB lineage: Bacteria > Planctomycetota > Planctomycetia > Planctomycetales > Planctomycetaceae > JAKFVC01. Next base: position 4,205 of record JAQGHS010000187.1, read on the forward strand.
CGACAGGATCAGGCAGCGCGACGATTTCTTCAAGGGCTTTGGCCAGACTCTCCAGTCG
>JAQGHS010000191.1 GCA_028291605.1 Planctomycetaceae bacterium
AAGAATCCGGGGGCTTACGCCGCCCGGCTCACCTAGACTGGTTATTGTGCGTCACTGAATTCGTAGAACCGGCGATCCGATATCGGTGTCTTTTTCTCGTCGCGGCTTTGAACCTATCCCTAAGCGATCGACACGACAGGTGCATCTGGTGGAATAAGACCCTAAAATGGGGTTGCTGTTCAAGTCCGTTACGTATTGAGACAGGAAACGCGAAATCATGGTCCGGGTTGCTGTGCTGGGAGCGTCGGGATATGCCGCGCTCGAATTGATCAAAATTCTGCTGCGGCATCCGCACGTCGAAATCACTGCCTTAACCAGCCGTCAGGACGGTTCGCCGCCGATTCATCAAGTCCATCCCAGCCTTTATGGTCGCCTCAAGCTGAATTGCGAGGACCTCAACGCAAAGCAAGTTTGCGAACGCGCCGATGCCGTGTTTTGTGCTCTGCCGCATGTTGCCAGTATGGCGGTCGTCCCCGATTTGCTGGCCGGAGGGACCCGCGTCGTCGATCTGAGTGCCGACTACCGCTTGCGCGATCCGGCGGTCTATGAAAAATGGTACGGTCACGTGCATACCGATGTGGAACGACTGAAAACAGCGGTGTATGGTTTGCCAGAACTCGGGACCGAACGGATCGCGACGGCGAATCTAATTGCCAATCCAGGTTGCTATACCAGCACGTCGATTCTCGCACTGGCACCGCTGATTGCTCGCGGGCTGATTGAACCGACCGGGATCGTTGTCGATGCGAAGAGCGGCGTCAGCGGAGCAGGGCGGGCTCCGAAGCTCAATACGCTGTTCTCGGAATGTAACGAGAGTTTCAGCGCTTACGGGATTGGCACTCATCGTCATCAACCGGAGATCGAGCAGATACTCGGTGACGTTTCAGGTCAGAATGTCGAAGTGACCTTTACGCCGCATCTGGTGCCGATGGATCGGGGCATTCTGGCCACGATCTACCCGCGACTCACAGGCCAGGCCACGCAGGGCGACTTGCTGGCCATCTATCGTGAGTTCTATGCAGGAAAGCCGTTTGTTCGGGTTTGTGATCATCTCCCGACGACCAAGGATTCGGCGTTTACCAACTATTTCGATGTGACGGTGCGGATGAATCGCCAGCAGCCGGTGATTGTCGCGTGTCTGGATAACCTGATTAAAGGCGCGGCGGGAGTCGCCGTGCAGAATTTCAATTTGATGTATGGATTCCCGGAAACCACAGGATTGTTGGTCTGAGAAAGTAGCCTTCACGCTCCGCGTGAAGGCTACTTTGAAGACTACAGAGAGCGAGCCACCACGTGTCGTCTGTGGGCAAAGTTTATCTGGTCGGAGCTGGATCGGGAGACCCCGGGCTGATTACGGTTCGCGCCGTGGAATGCTTGAAGCGCGCGGATCTCGTCTTCTACGACGGCTTGGTCAATCCGCTGTTGCTGCGCTACACATCAGCGACTGCCGAACGGACGTGCCGGGTCAACTCGATCGACGGACGGGCTCTGCCGCAGGATGAGATCAACCGGCATCTGGTCGAAGCGGCATTGTCGGGGAAGACGGTTGTCAGGCTCAAGGGGGGCGACCCGTATCTGTTTGGACGAGGCACCGAAGAAGCGGCGGCCTTGGTTGCAGCGGGGATTCCTTACGAAGTCGTGCCTGGGGTTTCCGCGGCACTCGCAGCCAGCGTCTATGCGGGCATGTCGTTGACGCATCGCGAGATCTCTTCCGCGGTGGCTCTGGTGACCGGGCATGAAGATCCGACGAAAGTGGAAAGTCATCTCGACTACGCCGCCCTCGCTCAGTTCCCCGGAACACTCGTGTTTTATATGGGGCTGCATCGGCTGGAGGCGATCACCGAGGCGTTGGTTCACGCCGGTAAATCAGCCGAAACGCTGGCGGCCGTGATCAGCCGCGGCACTTGGCCGCAACAGCGAACCGTGACCGGTACGTTGGCAGACATCGCAGCGCGCGTCCGTTCTGCGGAATTGCATGCTCCCTCGTTGATCATTGTGGGGGAGTGCGTCCGGCTGCGCGATTCGCTGCAGTGGTTCGAACAGCGGGCTTTGTTTGGGTTGCGGATCGGGATTACTCGGGCTGAGGGACAGGCGTTCGAAGTCATCGACCGTGTGGTGGAATTAGGGGGTGACCCCGTGTTGCTACCAACGATCGCGATTCTGCCGCCAGAAGATTGGAATGAAGTGGACGCCTGCCTGCGGCGCCTCGATGACTATGAGTGGGTCGTGTTTACCAGCGCGAATGGCGTCCGCCAGTTGCTCGACCGCCTGTGGTCAGAGGGTGGAGATGCTCGCCGTCTGGGACGGGCGAAGCTGGCGGCGATTGGTTCCAGTACGGCTGCCGCGCTGGAGGAATTCCATCTCCACGCCGATCTGGTTCCCGAGTCATTTCGGGCGGAGGCGCTGGCCGATGCCTTGAAACCCATGGTCGTCGGGAAGCGTGTGTTGTGGGCTCGAGCCAGCCGCGGGCGAGATGTTCTGCCGACCGAATTGCGTGCGGCCGGCGCGATTCTCGATGAGTTAATCGTCTATCAGAACGTCGATGTCGCCGCATTGCCGGAGGCAGTGCTGACGGACATCGAACAAGGCAGGCTGCACTGGATTGGACTCAGCAGCCCGTCGATTGCTCGCAACTTGGCGGAGAAATTGACTCCTGCCGCACGAGCACGCTTGGGGCACGAAGTGAAACTGGCGAGTATTAGCCCCGTCACGACAGCCGCCGCTCTGGAAGTCGGTTTGCCGATTTCGGCTGAAGCGAAGGTATTCACGTGGGACGGGATCTTGGACGCGATTGTCGCTGTTCGATCAGTTCCACTCTGAAAGCTTCCGCCGCGCTTCGGCCAACTGGAATTCAATCGCGGTGGCATCTCCCTTGGTGGCCGATTTCAGGCACGTTTCCAGGATATCGACCGCTGGACCGGGACGATTGGCCTTCACGGAGATTAACCCCAGATCCCGTCGCTCTTCATAGGAACCCGGCTGCAGAGCTGCCAGGCGGTGCTGGACTTTCCAGGCCGCGTTCCAATTCTCCTGCTGAAAATACAGGGACTTCAGGTTATTGAGCATCCGGATAATGATCGTACGGGACGAGGCAGGTTCCAGTACCGTCAGAGCTCGCTCCTCCGAGAATCCGGTTGTCAAAGTCACCCGCAACAGCATCTGATCGAGGTTCAAGACTTCGCCGTCCGCGAACGCGTCGATAAACAACGGTCCGTCGACGGCTTCGTAACGCGTCATGAAATGGCCCGGTGCGGCGACGCCGTGCAGTCCCAAGCCTGCTTGATTCGCTACTGCCATATAGATGACGGACAGGCTGATCGGAATTCCGTGACCGGTTTCGATGACTCGGTTCAGGTAACTGCCATCGGCCTGCTGATAGGCACTGCGGCTGCCGGTCACGCCGTGCTTTACGGCGAGGCAATCCGCCAGCAAACCTAAGGCCTGTTCTTCGTCCGCGGCTTGCAGGATTCCAGAAGAAATCTCGCTCGCGCGGCGGGCAATCCAGTTTTGGGTCACAGAAAAGTCGAGTTGCGGATAGGCATCGCGAGCGAGCTCTAGAGCGGCGGTCGTCAGATCCACATCGTCTCGCCGGGCCAGCAACTTGGTGAACTCTGCGTCATTCGCAAAGTCAAAGTCGGTCAACATGATGTGCCCCATCTGCGTCGTCCCTGCTCTGTGCTGGCGGATCTGAATGGAATCAGATTTCCATGAATTCGGTTGTCCGATGTCGAATTATAGGATTGAGTCGCGACTACTCCTATAGCTTTATCCCCTTGACTGAAGAGTCATTTAAGATCTCTCGCCGCCGCGGCCAGTCTGCTGAAACGTTACGGAAGTCCAATGCTCGTAATGAAATGCTGCAGTCAGCTTCGGGGATCGCTGGACTAGCCGGAACGCGGTGCTGGGGCGATTTCAGCGTCCATGAACAATTCGTTCCGACACTTGGAAAGCATGTGAAATGTGAATTTCCCATCGGTCCTATAAGTCTCATTAGTCCCATCCGTCCCGCGCACGTCAAATGGACTTATGGGACGGATGGGACCTATGGGACTGATGACAGGAAGTGAAAAAGGATTACAGCCATTGCACTTACGCTCAATTCGCTGCTTCCATTCCACCCGCTTTCGGGTCAGTCCAGTTGTGCGGATTGTAAGGGGTTTTTGCGGAGTCGCCGACCTGTGACGGGCCTTTGCCTTTGACCGGCGCCGGAGCTCTGGCTTATCATGGCGCGAATATAAAGGTTCGTTTGTGCGTTCGTCTTTCGGCACTGGTGTCGAGGCCGAGCACAGGATTCAGGAGACGACTGATGAGATTGGCCAGAACCCTGCAGATCTTGG
>JAQGHS010000959.1 GCA_028291605.1 Planctomycetaceae bacterium
GACCAGGATCGTGGCGAGTTGCGGCATCTGGCCTCGGCCGCGCATGGCGACTCGATGCAGCAGGACTGATTTTTCGGGGCTGCCGGCCGCGACCAGCTTCGCGTCGGCAATACCAAATTTGTCGTGCAGCGGCGCGACATCAACCAGTTTCAGTTTGTCGAGCGTGGGAAAATAGTCGAGCGAGAATTGCGAGTTCCCTCCGCCGGCATCCACATGACACACCGCACAATTGGCCGAGAGATACGCACGAGCCCGAGCGTTGATGGGTGCTTTGGCGTCGTAAGGATTCACGAATCGGTCAATGTGGTTGGGAGAGATCTCGTCGAGCTTCGAGGCCGCTGTCAATGGCTTGTCCCTCTTGAAAGTCTCTTCGACTTGCTTCGCGATCTCCGGATCCTTGACCCCTTGCAGCTGCAGATCGGATCGCAGCTTCTGCTTAGCTAAATCCAGCCAGTTGGTCGACTTGAAGCGACCGAGATGCTCGAAAACGCGCAGTTGGTTGTCTACGACACCATGGTAGTCATGATCTTTATTGAGTTGCTGAGTGCTGACCCCGAGCACAAACGCAGCTGCGCGGCTGTGGCAGACCATGCATTCAGCCCGACTGGGATAATGCCAGGCCAGCTTGCGTTCGCTGGTGCCGGATTTGATGGTGTATTCGCGGTCTGTCCCCTCTTTACTGACCAGCGTCGCGTCGGTTTGCTCATCATTCCAGAGGTAGGAATAACCGATCCATTCCCCTTCCTGCTTCGTGAGGAAACGCGTCTCGATGAGCTTCTTCGAGGCGGGGTTGCCTTCTTCCAGATTAAGCGAAAACGTCTTGATCAGAACAGTCTTCTCGGGCAGACCCCACGGGCCACGCGGTGTGAAATCAATCTTCTCATCCCCCGGCAACGCGATAAAACGCAGCTTGTCGGCACCGTCTGACCAAAGCTGGGCATTCACGGAATAGGGGATGACTCCCGGTTGCACGACATGCCCGGCGACCGTCTGAAACAGGCCACTCTCACTCAGTTTTGTTGGGAAAGGTTGAGTGGCCGTTTCGACCGGCGCGGGGATGAGCGTATAAAAGCCACCATTTGCCGAGTCATGATCGCAGATGACCAGTTCGCCCTTGGAATCAGTGCCAAACCCCGAGATGTGGAACGGGGTATCGACGAGTTCCTTATGCCACAGAATTTTTGTGCCGTCATGCTTTACGGCCCACACCTTACCGGTGGAGTGATCGCCGTAGATATAAGCGCCGCGGAGTTCCGGCAACTTGGTTCCGTAATAGACAATCCCGCCCGTCAGCGAGCGTGACTCTGAATGCGGATGGTCGATGGTCGGCTTGACGATGGGGGCGGGCCCCACCTGACGATTGAGGTAGAACGGATGGCCCCCTTCGGTAACGCTCCAACCATAGTTGGCACCGCGCGTGATCAGGTAAACTTGCTCCCACAAATCCTGGCCGTTGTTACCAACCCACAGGTGGCCGGTCTCTTTATCGCACGTCATCCGCCAGGGATTTCGCATACCGATCGCCCACGTTTCGGGAGCCGCACCAGGGACATTTAAGAAGGGGTTATCTTTCGGCACCGAGTACGGTTTATCGGCAGTCGGATGATCGACATCGATCCGCAGGACCTTCGCCGTCAGGTGAGTCATCTCCTGGCCACGCAAATTGGTATCGGAATCCGACGTTCCATCTCCGGATGTGATATACAGCATCCCATCCTTGCCGAAAGCCGGGGCTGCCCCGTTATGTCCATCTGAGGGCCATTCAATGATGGTGAGGGCGGACTTGGGATCGAAGGTGTAGGGCGGTTTGGGATCGATCGTGTACCGCGTGATGCGTGAATATTTCGGTGAATCTTTCCCGGCACTCTCACCATTGTTGCCTAAGTAGACGTAGCCGTTTTCAGCAAACTTGGGATGAAACTCGAGCGAAAAGTGCGATCGGCCATCTACTAACAACGTTTCATATTCGCTCGCTTCGGGATCGTCCTTCATGCGACGTAGCGTCATTTGGGAAGAAGGGGCATCCTGAGTAATCACCAGCAACCGGTCACTACCCGGCTGGTGGGCGATGAACATCGGGAAGACAGTTTTCTGCTTCGGATAGACTCGCTGAGTGCGATAGGGCAAAGGCGGTTCGGGAGAGCCGATCACTTTCGAAGTGGTGACCGGGACGAATTTCTCAATGCCGCGGGGTGCCTCGGCCTTCTGGACTTGTGCGGCCACAAATTTCAGATTGGCGTAGTCTTCAACCAAGTGAAAGTCGGCGTACTTGACCGACTTAAGCGGCGCACTGGTGGAAAGCTCAGGATCGCCAAACGACTTGTCATAGTCATAGCGGCACAGGGCAAACTTCCAGACGTCATCGGCGGTGGGCCGGCCGCCGGTCTTGATGAAACCCAGCCACGGAATCTTGCCTTCGACGGTCCAGCCATTGTCTTTGTCGTCGCGTTTGTTAAGTGTCCCGCGCAGCTTTACCTTCGCATGAATGTGGAACTCGTCTGCCTTGCGATATTTTTCATAGCTGTTGGGCTCGCGGGCGGGCATGAACAAGTCCATGACTGTGCCGGCGGCATTGACTTGAAATTCGTAGTAAGCGGTCTTCTTGGCATACGGATAGAAGAAGAGATCGAAGACGTCGTTGTCCCATGTCTTACCATCATTTTCGACGACAAAGG
>JAQGHS010000962.1 GCA_028291605.1 Planctomycetaceae bacterium
TGAATCGTCGACCCTGGAGGGGTCGCAGAACCCAACGGTGCGACCCCACCAGGGTCCAATAACAATCGCTGCCGCATTCCGGTGGTGTAGCTGCGCTCAACCACCGGCTACTCTCTTTAATCCCTCCGGGATACATGCGAAAACAGGATGTCCGATCAAGGTAATGATCAGGCAATTATTCTTCTACGATTGCCTTTCGTACTCATCTCGAAGCTTCCTGGAGCCAAAGTCGCCGCGTTGGCAAAAGGGGCAGCCACAGGGCTTCTTGCCGTGCGATTGCGGGTAATAGCGCCAGCCAACGACTTGCGGTAGTTTTCGGACACGATGAATTTCTGAGGCGGCAATTCTCCTGGCAATAATGACCTCAAAACCTTCCGGAGTTTTGCTCGACATAATCTCCGCGGAAGCTTCCGCCGCTGTCATCTGCTGATGAGCCTGATTGTAGTGTCCGATCGAGACCTGTTCGCCATCATCAATCCGGAAGTAGATGCCGACCATCGGTCCCGACTTGCCTCGCTTGAGTTCGCGCAGCCATTGGTGCGACACGTAGAAATTGCGCGTCACCGGCATGGCGAAGATTCCCCGTTCGCCGTTCTGCAGCTTCCGCAGGCGGCCAATGCCATTCCGTAGAATGTTCTGAGCACGGGATTCCACAGTGAGGTGGACGAACATCGCCATGATTATTCCTTCGGCTCCAAAGTCCGCCATTGAGTCTGATGTGTGAGGCGATTTCATTCGCGATCATCAGGACAATCAAAGCGGCCAAGAGGTTCGATCTCGAGCAGATGCTGATTTCATCGCGCCAAAAATGCTCGTTGAAAGATCCAAGGCTGCCGGACACTATATCTGAGCAAACAGCGAATCTACTTGACGTACTTTGGCTGATAGAGCTGCACCTTGAAGCCGCCAGGAACTTTGAAGAAGGTGACCAACCCATAGCCGTGGTCTTCAATTTCCTGCGTGAACTCGACACCTTTCTCGCGAAGTTCGTCGACGGTTTGATGGATGCTATCGCAGTAGAACGAAATATCCGCCGTCCCTGAAGTCACTTCTTTACCTTCAGTCGGGTGCACCCCCAGATCGGCCTCCGGCGCGTCAAAAATCAACCAGCCACCACCAACATCGGTTCCGGCGAGCCCGAGTTTGTCTCGCAGAAATGCTCGGAGAGCGTCAGCTTCTGAGGAATAGAACATCGCATGCATGCCGCGAATCATGTGGTTCCTCCATTACAATTCGATGATATGGGTTGAGTCCGAATCGTCCTGCGTCGGAGCCGGCTCAGCATTTTGTCAGGCGGACGAACTCCCGTCGGCAACGATCAGATAGTAAATATCGGTGGAGATCTTGGATGGGTCACTGTTCCATTCGTCTTTCCAGTGACCGTAAACTTCCCAACTCGGACCGGCCAGCTTATGCCCATTGTTTTGACACCACTGAAGGATGGCCTCGTGAGCCTTGTGGAGCAGTCCGTACGGCCCGTAGTGGATTGTTGTGGCAACTGGCCCGGGTGGAGTAGCTGAGCCGATAACCTCGCCGTACCCGGCGAACGGGGCTTCTAACTCGACTCCCACTTCTAAGTTGATCTGACCGTCCAGGTAGACCGCAACATGCCGACCGGCTCCTGGGATCTGTTGTGAGCGAACGACACTCCACACGACTCCGCAGGCGTCCGGAACGACCTTGGAAAGTTCCTGTGGACTCGCGCGACGGCGCAGTACGGCTAGTGGATGACTGGGGTGTTGCTCAAGTCGGACGTTGTATGCCATGCGAATGTCCTCCACCGAGTGCAAATCAGGGAACCAGGCAAATGAACAGTACCCGAATGTTCCTGGCGATTATGACGGGCCAGTGTCCACGACGCGATCAATTTCGTGCCACAATTCGTCGCAGTGCCCCGGACGGAATATGGCCTCGCGGAACGCCGGATTCATCGGGTTGAACCGATGAGACAGGACCTCTGAGGCTCCTGCACTTGAAATCACTCACTCTGTTCGTGGCGTCTTCATGAATTGTTTGATCTGTTCGGTCTCAATATTCCCGGAGTTGGCGATGAATCCGTCCGATTTCGAACCGTGAGGCCCTTCGTACCTCGATTTTTCCGCAGACCACACGAACCTCGCTCGTTCAGTCCAGTTGCCGACCGCCTGTTGCTCGATGACGACATCCCGAGTTCCCATTGATCGATCAAGGAGTTTCCAGCGCCATGTCAGATTGGATTTGAAGCGGCGCACATCAAACACGATGCGCAGCAAGGGAACCTGCTCAGCACTTATGGGAAGAATACAAAGGCTCGTGGCATCAGTTACGATCTTGTTCGGATTGTTCTCGTCGTGGCCGCCAATGTCGTTGGACGTCACAATCTCGGGCAGGCCATCACCGTTGGTATCAATAAATTGGTCATCACCATTGAGGTAATTTTGTCCTTGAAAAATCCGGGTCTGGCGACCGTCTGGATTGATCAAATAGACCCCGCCATTTTGTTGTTCGGGATCTCCTGTAAACACGACCGTGATACTTGTCCCACGTTTCGGTATGTAATTATCGACGCGGCCGACCTTCGAGTTGCCTGAACTGTGGGCGTCAGTTTGATGGAACTTCCACCACACCTGCAATTCCTCGAATGCGGCCTGCCGTCGCGAGGTCAGCAAGTCGGCCGTGGCTCGTATGGGATTGATTTGCTTGACTTGAACCGCTTGAATCGCGCGCAACCGAGCTTCCTCAGCCTGCTCGGCGCGGTATTCTGACAGCAACGAATAATCTTCCCGAGGATTGGTGAACTTGAAGCCGCCGGGATCTGGCAAATAGTCCAGAATCGTTCCTTTGAGAAACGGGGCGTCATCGCGGTCGATCGCCAGTGCGATCCCTTGAGACGATGAAAGAATGACGTTTGCCAGAGTTGGGTCGCGAAACTCTAACTCGTACCGGCATAGAGATACGTTTGGTAACTTGCTCACGGCAATGAAGACAAGCTGCTTGGAAGCACCTTGCTGGATGTGCTGTCGCAATTCGGCGGCACAACGAGGGGTCAAGGTGACTATCGTATCCGAGGGCGAGGAAGCCACGGCGGGCGGAGCTGGCTGTGAGGTAGAATTCGTCGAACTCGGAGTGGGACGGCCGCATCCAATTTGGAGAATCAACACACCGATCGCCACCGCAGGTGCGACGTGGCGTCCGTACAATCGGCTACGCATGTCACTATCCAGAAAAAGAGAGCATGAATAGGGCCGCGATCAAACATAGCAGCAGAGTATCAAAGAAAAAACTCCCCGATGAAGGGGAGTTTTTCTAAGTTGCGGGGGCAGGATTTGAACCTACGACCTCGAGGTTATGAGCCTCGCGAGCTACCGGGCTGCTCCACCCCGCGAGGTGATTATAGCGGGGGGGGACGTGAGGGGAAGTCACTTCAGTTGGTTTTTCTGCAGACTGGTCAAACCGCCTCAATATTCCGGAACAATCGATACAAATCGTGAATTCCGTATGGGATAGATGCGTCCGCCGGCCAGGTTGAGGACTGGAATTCACTGGCGGGCTCAGATGGATTCGTTTATTCATCTGGATGACGGGGATCGAGAAATCCCACAGGAATTGACCTCGAAAAACTATCCGCGAATGCGACCGCGAATCGAGACGATGTTTTATGGGGCTCGGTGCGTCGAAGTGATCGACCCATTTGGGAACCGCTTGAAGTTTAACGAGCGGATGGCGAGTTGACGCCGATGATTGGAACCGTAGGATGGGCACTCTTGCCCGTCTTCGCGGTATTCCGCGACCCTCATTTGGCAATCCAACTCGCAATATCAAAAAGAGACGGGCAAGAGTGCCCATCTTACAGCCACCCGACTCAGAGAATCGGGCTACGGCGAGCGTTCCGTTCGTTAGCGGTCGATCTCGCCCATCACGATATCGAGTGAGCCGACGATTGCCGGGATGTCGGCAATCAGGCAGCCCTGGCAGAGTTCTGAGGTGACCGACAGATTGCAGAAGCAGGAGCTCTTGGCACGGGCTCGCAGGGGCTTGTCTTCGCCGTTGCCGACGATATAGAAGCCCATCTGGCCGCGCGGGCATTCGGTTTCCAGGTAGGCTTCGGCGACCGGGAGCTTGGTCGTCATCTTGTAGGGAACGCGATACGTCCCTTCGGCCTTAGCGTACTTTTGGATGCCTTGGCGGATGAGTTTGATCGACTGGACGACTTCCATCATCCTGACATAGAACCGGCACCAGTTGTCGCCGAGAATCGCTTCGGGCGGGGCCTTCTTGAAGGGCGCAACTGGGACTTCAAAGTTATAGCCCTCGTACATCCGCGTGTAGATTTTCTCCCCGTCGCGTCGCAAGTCGTGATCGACGCCACTCCCCCGCAAAACGGGGCCGGTGCAGCCGTAGGAGATCGCCTTTTCTCGCGACAACACACCGATAGCGGCGGTCCGTTTGATGAAGATGGCGTTTTCAGTCAGTAGCGTGTGGTATTCCAGGATGCGCGGCTCGAGCCAGCTCAGGAACATCTCCAGGGCCTCGAGCCACGAAAGTTTCAGGTTGGGGCTGCGGCGGGTCAAAGCGGCCAGGCCGGAAGGAATGGTGATCGAAGCGGGGACGTCGTGCGTCAGGCCGCCAATGGTGATGTAGCTGTAAGTCAGGCGGGCTCCACAGGCCTCTTCGAACAGGTCGAGGATGATCTCACGTTCGCGGAACGCGTAGAGGAACGGGCTGAAACTGCCGAGATCGAGACCGTACGCACCCATGCCGACGAGGTGGCTGGCGATGCGGTTCAGTTCGGCGATGATGACTCGCAGGACCATCGCTTTTTCGGGGACTTCCATGCCGACCAGTTTTTCAACGGCCAGGGCGAGTCCCAGGTTCATGTTCATGCCGGCCAGATAGTCCATCCGGTCGGTATAGGGAATCCACTGCGGAGTGGAGAGATTCTCGCCGATCTTTTCGGCACAGCGGTGGAGATAGCCGATGTGCGGGGTCACTTCGTAAATCACTTCGCCGTCGGTGCGGAGCAGCAAACGCAACACGCCGTGGGTGCTGGGGTGCTGCGGACCCATATTGACGAGCATCTCGTCCGTGCGGACGTCGAACTCGATAACCCGGGGATCTTCCAAAGTGATGGCCATGACACTCTCTGTCGTTATCGCGTGATTGTCGTCACGTTATTTGTAGCCACGCTCACCAGAGCGTGGGTCGCTTGTCGTTCCGCCCACGCTCTGGCGAGCGTGGCTACGGCTGCGAAAATTACTGCCCGCGAATGCCGTGGTACTCAAGCGGGAAATCGTAATCCTTCCGCAGGGCGTGCCCTTCCCAATCTTCGGGGCACAAGATGCGTCGCAGATTGGGATGATTCGTGAAGGTGATGCCCATCAAGTCATAGGCTTCACGCTCGTGCCAGTCGGCAATCAGCCAGACCTTGGAAACTGTGGGAATCTCGGGCAATTCACCCGCTTGATCGTTCAACCAGCGCGGTGATTTGACCTTGACCTTCAGGTGATGCTTCAAGGTATAGCTATAGAGGTGATAAACCACTTCGATGTGCGGTTGGTGGGCGAACTTCGCCGCCTTCTTGGCATCGGGTTCGAAGTAGTCCACAGCGCACAAGTCGTTCAGGGCGTCAAACAGAAGTGCGGGATCGTCACGCAGATAAGTGCTGACTTCCACGATGGCTGCCGGAGCAACTTCGACCCAAGGGTCGAGCGCTGTGACATTGGCACCGGTAATCTTGTCGCCAAACTGGCGGACCAACTGTTGATGAATGTCGGCAGGCGACATGTTGTCCTTCTTTGATCGTTCCAGCGTACTCTCTGGTGGTTTCCCGAACTCGGGTGAGTTCGGCGACTTTCGATTGTGGCTGCGGCTGATTAAATCTTGAGTGAGGCTTCGACGGCCGCTTCGCGTCGCTGTTGAGCTTCCTGGGCCATAGCTCGGACCCAGTCGAGATCTCCGCGTTTCCAGACGTAGGCAAATCCCACGAGCAGGACGCCGAAGAAGACTAGGATGTCGAACAGGCCGGTCACGCCCAGGCGGTAAGCGGTTTCGGCGCTAATGATGTTCTCGACAGACAGCGATCCTGCTGGAGCATTGAGCATCCGTTCTGAAATCTGCGTGCGAGCCTCACCCACCAGGCGATGGTCGGCCAATTGCATGGCTCCCCCGTAGACCATGGCCCACGGGAAGAAGAACGCGACTTCCACATCGAAAATAATGAACAGCAAAGCGACGACATAGAATCGCAGGTCGAACTGCACATAGCTGGACCCGATCGCCGGTTCACCGCATTCGTACGCGGCCAATTTTTCGGCATTGGGCTGATTGGGCCGGACGAACCAGCCCAGTACCAGGGGTCCCAGCAGGAACGCAATCCCGACGACAGTGAAGAGTAAGAAGTGGCCGACTAAGTCCGTCATGAAATTTCCAATTCACCAAACCGGGCGGTCACCCGCTTGTCACTGCGTCCGATTGTTCTCAAGGTTGTCGCATCTCGTAGCCCGGACAAATCCTGTCCGGCATTTCCCACGACGGACCCGATTGTCCACCCTCACATCACACCGCTCTCAACTTATTTGGAACCGGGCCTAAATTGCAGTGGGATCGATGCTGTCGTCCGGCACCGCGGGAGAGGTCCCCGCCATCAGCGACTGCCGCCCCATAAATCCGGCAGCAACCTCATGCCAGAACGCCACTTCCGATTCTCCGAGCATCCAGCACAGGCAGACTTCGCGGCCTTCAATCAGGCCGGGGAAATCGACCAGGCCCTTGGACAAATCTTTTAACTCGACTCCTAAGGCCTCGAGCTCTGCAATGAAGCCTTGCAGCTTCTCGGCATCGCGATCGAGATCGTTCTCCATTTGAGTCAACTCTTCGTTGTACTCGGGAGGCATGCTGCCGCGTGATGCGGAATTACGCCGCTTCACGGCCTGCAGGCGATCGCGCCGCGCATGCAAGTCGGTATGAAACGACACGATATCGCCGACGATCGAGCGGACCAGCGGTAACGCGTGGTTCGCTTCCTCGACGCTGAAGTATTTCTTGAGGTTGGCCACGGTTTGGATTTCTCCTCAACCTGTCTTGACCCGACCCTGGAGTTCAAAAAGCCCAGTGGCATTGCTTGGAAGGTGGTAGGCGACCTTCCGCTGTCATCTTATGTTAAACCGCGGTCAAATCGGGAGCTAGACACGATTGCGCTTCGTGATTTCCCTCTGCTTGCTGATTTCCAATTACTGTCGACGATTACTCTCTAATTCTACTGTGGAGCGGGCTCGAACGGACTTGGCTCGCCCTTCACCCACACTGGCTGATAGAGCACCTTCGATTCGGCCACGGCCGTCGGATTGAGGGTGGCTTGCCCCCAAGCCACGGGCAGCGGCAGTTTCGCATAATCCACAATGCACCCATCGCGGCTGTAGCAACTGAGGTCGTAATTCGAACCCATGAAGATACAGTCCACAGGGCACGGCTCAACACACAAAGCGCAGAACATGCACTTGGTGTAGTCGATGGTAAAACCATCGACCCGGAAACCCTTGCCGACGGGACTTTTCTGCTTATCGATGTAAATACAGTCGACCGGACAAGCCACAGCACACTTTTCGCAGCCGATGCACGTCGTCAGATCGAACCGATGAAACCCACGGTAGCGAGGCTTCACAGGCACCGGCACTTCCGGATATTCGTAGACTTCGGTGAAGGTTTTGCGGCTATATGTCTTCTGGGCTGTGATCAACGTCACCCACAGGCCGGTGACGACTGTATAGACAGCAACAAAAATGTTGCGGCACCATTCGGTGAATCCCCGCAACGCATTCCAAATCCAAGACCCCATATTACCCTCTTAAATCCTAACAAAACCTCTGCGTCAGTTCAGAACCGCTTGAGATATTGCGGTTCTGAACTTCCCCAACCGGTTTTGTTAGGGGTTCTCAAGTTCGCCCACTGGCCGTAAGCGGCTAGGTCTGCGTACATCAATGTTCGCGCAACCTTTTCCGGGACGTGGCAGTCAAAAAATTATAAGCGTCTCGACCTGTGTCGCAAGGGACACGGCGCACCAAATCAACTGTCGCCAACAATTCCTCTCAGAAGCCGGATGCCAGAACCCCAACAAGACCCGCTGGCGAGGGTTTTTCAGGGTGAAAAATCCAGTGTATCCAAAGAGTGACTTCTGCAGTTAACGAAACCGCAAGGATAAATGGATGGTTCTCAGGTGTGGGAATTTCATGTGGCTGGATTGGGAGTCGCGGTTCAGGAGGCAAGGGACACAAAGGA
>JAQGHS010000963.1 GCA_028291605.1 Planctomycetaceae bacterium
TGGCGAGCCCGCTGGGAGACGGCACAGGTCCTGCGGCGTAGTTTATTTCCCTCCGACTTGCCAGAATGTCTTAACAAGGGTGATTCTGCAGGCTAAGATCGGTGTACGGCCGCGCCGCAGTTGCCTAACTTGTTTGCTCCAGCCTGCTTCCTACCGGTTGCTCGTGAATTCGTCCCTTTGACGCCCCGAGTCCTACTCGAAGAGTGTTACCGTGTCTGGTTCTGACCACCAAGAGCATGTGACTCGCGCCCTGGAAGTGCTGACTCAAGGCTTGATTCCTTTTGTCGAGCGGGAATTGCGTGCCGTATTTCAAGGCTCCTGGGTCGAACATGTGCGGTCGAACCTGCGCGATCAGCGAAATCAGGTTCCGGGAGCCGAACCCGTCATTCACTGGGATGCACTCGCCCTGCTGACCGTCATGTGGGACCAGTGGAACACGGTTTTCCGACGGAGTCTCAGCCCGCTGGAACGCAGCCTGGTTGGTGAGCTGCGTGAGTTCCGCAATCGCTGGGCACATCGCGGCAGCTTTGATTTCGATGATACCTACCGCACGCTGGACAGTGTCTCGCGGTTGCTGAAGGCGATTGATGCGCCGGAAGCTCAATTGCTGCAAAAGCAAAAGCGCGAGCTGCTGGAAGAGCTGTTTGCGGACGAGGTCAACGCCAACACCCAACGGCAACTCGAGGGTCGCGAGCGTTGGAAAGTGATCACGATCAATTCGTTTTGCGGAGTGCTGCTCGTCAGCACGATTATCTATCAATGGGAGTTGCGCAATTCGTGGCCGTTCGCCGTCATTCTCTGTTTCGGCTTGGGCTACCTGACGTATCGTCAGTTGATGACAGATCCGCCCAGCGTGGGGATCCGCGAGTGCCCGCGCTGCCGCAAGATCATCTATTCGTTGACCTGCCCCTACTGCGAAAAATCGGTCCGCGGACGCAAAAAGACCGAAGGCGAGCAACGAGAAATCGATACGACACTGTCGACGTCTGCGTCGGCGGAATTGGTCGATTAGGTGCGATCGGCGTTGTCGGCCATCACCGTAGGAATCAATTCCTTCGCCCCTTAAGAGTCGCGAACTTCTTCCGTCCCTTGGTGCAATCGGCCTAATCGCGCAAGTTTCATTTTTCGGCCGGGCCGGTCCAGCCTGCCTAGTGCGAGGCTTCCGCCTCCCAGGAATTGTCGGTCCGCTTGGCGACCGATGATTCCGGTGGTGCGTTGTGTCAGTAATCTCCCGCTGGAATCGACTCTTTCGAATATGTGGGATGTGTGGATTCTGACGGCACTATTCGCCCATTGCTGGTCGTTTGGTGTCCGTTTCCGTTCGGGAAGACAGGCTTCTATGCCGCGTTGCAGCTTCAGAATTCGCCGCCAGTGTGGCTGGACCGCGACCCTGTTGGTCTTGGGCTGGTGTCTTGGTATCTGTCAGCTCGCCATGGCTGAAGTTCCCAAGCTGCCGCATGCCAAGCCGGAAGAAGTGGGGATGAGCGGGGCTCATCTGAAGAATATTGATGCCGTGGTGGTCGAAGGACTGAAGATCGGGCGGATGCCGGGTTGCGTGGTGATGGTCGGGCGGCAGGGACGGATTGTCTTCGAAAAGGCCTATGGCCAGCGCGCCATCAGCCCCGAGCCCGAGGCCATGACAGTGGATACTGTCTTCGATATGGCCTCGATTACCAAACCCCTGGCGACCGCGACCAGCATCATGCTGCTGATTGAACGCGGTGATCTGCGGCTGCGCGACAAGGTCAGCTATTACATTCCCGAGTTCTCGAAGAACGGCAAGCAGGACGTCACCATTTATCAGTTGTTGACGCATCAATCGGGGTTCATTCCGGACAATGCTGACGCTGATTATTTGCAGGGGCCGGACACGGCATTTCAAAAGATCTTCGCACTCACGCCGCAATCGCCGCCCGGTACGAAGTTCATCTATTCCGATGTGGGCTTCATCGTGCTGGGTGAACTGGTCAAACGCCTGTCGGGCAAAAACCTGCACGAGTTCAGCCAGGAGCATATCTATCAACCGCTGGGTATGACCGAAACAACCTATCTGCCGGGCAAAGACTTGATCCCCAGAATCGCCCCCACTGAGCAGCGCAAAGGGAAATGGCTTCGCGGCCAGGTGCATGATCCTCGTGCTGAGTATCTCGGGGGGGTGGCCGGGCACGCCGGGGTGTTCTCGACAGCCCAGGACCTGGCCGTTTACTGCCAGATGATGCTCAATCGAGGCACCTACGCGAATGTCCGGGTCCTGAGCCCGCGCGGTGTTTCGGTGATGACCGACACCTACAATTCGGGTTCCAGCTTGCGGGGTTTGGGCTGGGACAAACTGTCGACATTTTCGACCAACCGCGGGGAACTGTTTACGGAGTCGGCCTACGGACACAGTGGATTTACCGGGACGTCGTTGTGGATTGATCCCGGATTGGATCTGTTTGTCATCGTGCTCAGCAATCGCGTCCATCCCGATGGCAAGGGCCTGATTAACCCTGTCTCCGGCCGCATTGGAACCATCGCCGCCGCGGCCATCCTGGACGTGCCGATTCCCACGTTGCCGCCCCGTAATCCACAGCCGGTGCAACAGGAAGAGCCTGCCAACTCGGGCAGCAGCGCGGCGGACGAGGAAGCCCATCCGCCAGCGCAGAAAACCGGCGAAGTCGCCCCGCCGCCACCCGACACTATCCCCAACCGTGGCAGCACGCGTCCGCTATTCAACCGCCGCCCGGGGCGATAGTAGCCTTCACGCTCCGCGTGAAGAAGGCCGAGCGCACTATCGATTCTGCATATCCCCAGCACGTCGGTCGTAGCGCACGCGCATGCAATACGGTTTGCCTTACGGGCCTACCGTTAGAGTTCTTCAGCGCTCACTCTGCGCTCGGCCTTCTTCACGCGGAGCGTGAAGGCTACCATCTCCATGCGAGCGTCAATTCTTCGGATGCAGCCAGATAAACGGCGTCAATGGTCCGCTCAGGCCAACACCGGTTTGGGTATATCCAAAGCATCCAATGTCGAGCAATCCGTCACCGTTGAAGTCGGCAAATGTCAGGGCATGCTCGTAATGAATCCAATAGTCTAACGGGATCGTGACGAGTCCCTCGGCACTCATCCCTTTGGCACTTCCCAGATAGATCCGCGCCTGGTTGTCCTGACCCAGGGCGATGAGGAGGTCGTCGATCCCGTCTCCATTCCAGTCGCCGACCGTGGCGGTGTCTCGGACGTGTGCATGTTCCGCTTTGATGTCGAAGGTGGCGCTCGGTTGCAGTTTGAACGGAGCGAGTGTGTCACCCGTGTTGTGAAAGACATTGACCACCTTCCGTCCCTGCATCCCATAGCCGCCGACCAGCACATCGGTCTTGCGATCACCGTTGAAATCACCGATGCCGCTGAAGTACCAGTCGTCCGCGATGGGTAGCGGCAATTGCAGTGACGGTGTTTCCGCAAACTTGCCCTCCGCGCCACGGAGCCAGATCCGGCCATTGTTGGTGACCCAATCGGTGCGACCATCGCCATTCAGGTCGACTTCACGCAGATCGGAATACGGAAGTTGGATCCCCGGTAACAGGAGCTTGTAAACCGGCCGCTTGTCTTTATCAAAGACGAACAACTGCGCCGCCGAGAAGCGTCCCAGCATCACCTGTTCCCGCTTCCGCTGTCCCTCGATATCGACCGTCCGCAGATTGTGGACTTCGCTCGATGTCGAGGTCTGAGTGTCGTACTCGCCCAGCTTTTCCTTGGAGGTCAATGTCGCCACCATCGATTGGCCCGAGATAAAAATGTCCATCCGCTTGTCGCCATTCAGCGGCAGCAGCCGGATCTTGGTAGGAGAATTGATCTCCGGGACGGAGACCTCGAAGTCGGGCTTCATCGGATCGAATCGTTCGGCCCGATCCGCATGGTTGAGGAACACCTTCACGACACTGGCATCCTTCAACGGCGCGACGACCGCGACGTCGGGCAGACCATCGCCGTCGACATCGCCGAATGCGGCCGAAGTTGCTTGTGCCAGGAATCCGGTCACCAGCACGTTCGGCTGCTTGATGGCGAAACGCGGGTCGGGCTTCTCGGGAGTCATCTTGCCCCAGCCGACGCGCGTGCCGATGGCAATCCCTGCCTTCACGTACTTGTCAGGACCGACGACCGGGCCATGTCCGGGCAGAATCAGATCGACCTTGAGATCATCGAGCCGCCGCAGGCTTTCGAGGACATCATACGGGCCGAAGTTGATGCTGCCGGAATAACCGAGCCGGCCTTCCGGCATGATCAAATCGCCGATCGATACGAACTTTTTCCCCTCGCGTTCGAACATCCAGCCCATCGCCCCATAGGTGTGCCCGGGCAAGCGCAGCGCGGCGACCTTCAGGCCGGCCAGGTCGAGTATCGTATCTTCATCGATGATGATGTCGGTCTTGACCGGCGGATGCAGCCCGTACCCGGTCCCCTGCGGCAGGTGATGTTGCAGCGTGTAAGCCATCTGGCGGCTGCAGACGAACTGGGCCCCCGTGGCCACGCGCCACAACGACGCCCCCGGCGCATGGTCGCCATGTTCGTGAGTGGCCAGAACGTACTTGACCCGTCGCGGATCGAGGCCCTTCACTTCCAATGCGCGCCATTCAGCATCGAAGGACAAGCCAGCATGGCCTTCGATCAAGATCAACCCGTCGGGGGCTTCGATCACGACCTGGCCACCCAGGTCACTTTCCACGCGGCCACCCGGCAATTTCCAAAGTCCCTTGGCCAGCGGTTCCATGTTCGCGTGGGTGATCCAAGGTTTTTCAGGCCGAGGAATCACTTGATTCAGATTGACGCGTTTGCGGATTTCTCCCGTCGCTGAAAGCAGAATAATTTCTCCACCCGGCGTGGCCGCAGTCAGCCGATTACCATCCGCACTGAGATGCACTATCGCGGGCTGGCCGATGTCCGTTCCCGCAGGCAGCGCTCCGGTGACGATTGACGCCTGTTCGAGTCGATAAACTCGACCATTCCAGCACGAGACGGCGACCGATCCATTCTGAGCAACCGCGACGCTGGCGATCGCATCAGGAAACTCGCGGGCCTGGACTTCGCCGCTAGCGACATCCAGCAGGTACAACGTGGAGACTCGGTCGTCGGCTGGCAGGAACGTCTGCCCGCCCAATCCGCGGCAGGTCCAGCGATGCGGATAGGCCAATAACTTCTGGCCGCCGGGCAAGAAGGCCACGTCCATCCATCCCGCCTGAGCGAACTTCTCGCGGTCGAATTGGCGCAGCATTTTGCCAGCCGCGTCGTACACGGTGATCGTCGGCTTGGTGGGCATGAAGCGCGCGCCATAGTTTTCTTCCTTCAGCGATCCCGAAGACCGGATCCACCGCTGCCAGCCGCGATAATCTACAGCGGCTACGCGGGTGGTCGCATCGGAGAACTCGGCCTCCTGTGTTACTGCCAGTGATAGCGGGGCGAACATTGCGTCGTCATGTTGCGGCAGTGGCTTGCGCGTGCCGTCCGGCAATCGGGGGGTTCCATATTCTCCCAGCTCGGGAGGATTCGAGGCCCCGACATCACTAACTACGGGGCGCGACCACAGAGGAGCCGTCGCACCCGGTTTGAAGACCATCAGGTTGGCGAGAGGAGCACCCGCGGGCGGGACGCCGTCGACGTATCCACCGACGACCGTCAGGCCGCTCGGATGGACGGCCAGTGCGGTGGCCTTGATGTTGCGGAAGACAGACCTTGCACCGGGAGTCGCCGCATTCGCGGGCGGGATGTCGGCCGCATTCGTCGTCAGCCACAGGACCTGGTTTTCATTAATCGTCACGGCACCGTCACGATAGGCGAGCACCTGCTTGCCGACGTGGTTGCTGTGATCGCCGTAGTGAAACAGCGACGTCCCACCGTCTCCGCCAGACACGGGCCGCACGGGGTCACCCAGCAGATACACGAGCGGTTCGTCAAACGCAGAACCTGAGGTGTTCGTGCACAGTGCCAGAGCCTGATCACGCGGTGCCGCCACGACCTGTCCGATCCAGCGTTGCCCCACCTTGTAGGAACGCAGAACACTCCCTTCCGCATCGAGGACGTGGACGCTGAATTCGCCAGGCAATGCGATCGTCCCTACCACAATGCGTGAACCGTCCGCACTAACTTCCAGGGCCGAGACTCCCTGCAGCGGCAACAAGCCAGATCCGCGGGAATCCCATTGCGGGACTTTTGAGGGAAGTGGGGGATCGGCAGCCCAGGCGACCGATGTCATGAGCAGACCTACGATCAGCGCGAGTCGTATCTGGACCATGGTGTCGACTTCCATGAGAAAGTTGAGGGGAACATCAGTCCGTACAAATAGCAGGCCCGCAGTAGATTGACGAGATCTGGGGAGCTGGTTTCGTGAAAGTCGATTTACGCGGTGGTTCCGCGGCGCGTGGCAGACGCTGCCAGCGTCTGTGTCTCGACCGGACCGCCCGACCCCTAGCTTAATTCCCCAACTCTTCAAATAACGGGCGGGCGCGTTGGGTCTGGGTTTGAATGATCGTGGGGATATCGTCAGCCACGAGATAACCTTGCTTTACCATGTCGCGGCAACGGGCCTCCAACTGATCGATGTAGCCGCGCAATGAGCCATACCGCTCTTCCAGTGACAGACGGGGATCGCCGGATTTCTCGCGCTCTTTCTTGGTCAGCGCAAACGGAATGTAAGCACCACCCAATGAGACGAGTTCGTTCTCGGCACCCATCTCGGGGCGTCGCAGGTTCCAACCGGTATGCGTGCCCAGGGGCACTGCGACATCCGGCGGTAACAGCGTGCCGGCGGTTTCGTTGCCGTCTTTGCCAGGTTTCGGGACCCTGGCTTGATAGATTCCCTTTTGCACCGGTGGCTGTAGATCGATGATGCGATCGGAGTACCAGCGCGGGCCCAGATCCAGGAACGGCGGTTGTTGCATGACGGGAGGGAACTCCACCCCGGGAATGCGAACGAATGCCTGTTGAGCATCAGCCAGCTTGACCAGCGTGCCATTGGCGAGCTGCGGGTAAACGCTGGGTGGCGGTGCCTGTTTCTCCACGATCCAGCGATCGAGTGCCAGGATCAATGCGCGTAGCAGCGGCTTGTAATCTCCAGGGTTATTGAAGTACTTGCCGACTCCCTTGCTGGGTGGCCAACCGGCCGGGCCATGCTGAGTCCCCCCGAAGGCATACACTCGCACGGTGTCAGGCAGCTTCGAGTCGTTCTCACCCAGGGGATCGGTATGCACCAGCGAACCGCTACGTGTGTAGTATTCACCGGCCGACTGCGTATGCATCACGAGCGGTACCGTTTGAGATGCGGTGGCCCGTTTCAGAATCCCGTCGGTCGCACCGGAGAGCGGATCGATTTGCGTCTCGTAGGTGAAGGGGAACCGATCGGCCGGATAGTCGTGATGGTCGTGTTGGTTGACGTGCCGGGTGGGCTGTGCGAACCGATGGTTGAACGATCCCAACCCACCCCCGGCGACGTGGGGCATCAACCCCTCAAACACGATGCGGCCCTGTTCGTCCGCATTGAATCCTGACTGCAGAAACTCACGCAGGAACCGTCCGCTTTGCGAGACCCCGAACCCCAGTGCCCGCGTGAATTTCGGCTTCGTGTTCTTCGCGAAGGGATGTTGCTCGCCACCCCCATGCTTGAGCGCCGAGATCAAATCGCGCACGCTGGCAAAGCAGACCCCATGTACCAGGGGATCTTGGGCTTCATAGATCAATTCATAGATAAATCCCGCCTTCAACCCTGCGGGATACTCGAGTTCCACCTTGGGCAACTGCGTTGGCGAATCCGATGGCACCTCAGTCACATGGATGGTGAACTGATCGCGGGCGATCGGTTTCCGCGGATCATCCGGTCGTTCGCGAACGGTGAAAGTCGCGCTCTTCAGACCGGCCTCGGTCGGGCGATAGGCCCCATGGTTATCCCAGTTAATCACAGTTCGAGTGATTGCCGAACCGGGATTCATTTCGCAGCGCACGATACCGGTGATCTTCTTGTCGCCGTCTGTCGCGATGGGGGGACTCAAACGCAGCCGGTCGCCGCCGGGTAGCAGTTCTCCATCCCAGCCACTCCAAACCACGGTAAATCCATGTCGCAATAAAAAGCCATCGCCGGGATCGCCTTTATTGAAGAAGCCCAGAGCCAGCTTATTACCACGATTGTTGACGTCATACAGCAAGGGCCCATTGGCGTGTGCGGGATCGGCCGGAGTCAGGATCACGACGTCGCTCCAGAACTCGACCTTGCCGGCGGCGTTCTTCGGAGCACGCACCAGATCGACGATGTCCTGGTTCGCTTTGTCGGTCGGGTCGACGGCGTAATGGACCTTGCCGATGATCTTTTCATAGGGGCCTACGTCACCGAATTTCTGGCCGCTGGCGTACGGGGTGCGCGAGGTGATTTCCCAGCGGATGACTTCGGCGGAGGCCGGTGACGCCGAGGCGAGCAACGCGAGCCAAACGAGACACAGGGCTAGACTAGATGGAATGCGCATCAGTATGTCCTAAGAAGGTCGCATCTAGGTTGACGGGATTGCGAAGCCGAAAATACGCCAACGGCGTTACGTCAAATAGCCTAGGGTTGTCGCGTAGCGGCTACCCTAGGTCACGAATGAAAAAGGGATTCCTACCCCAACGGGGTTTCGCCATGGATCATTGCGATTTCGCCGACGCAACCCCGTTGGGGTAGAGACAATATGTTTTTACGCACCTAGGGTAGCCGCTGGTCGCGGCAACCCTAGGCTATTTGACGAATCCCCGTTGGGGATTAATTCTCTTATCGATCGCACTCAATTCGGCTCACTCGAATCTACCGGAATCAATCCACCAACCGCACGCGCACAATCTTCTTCTTCCCCGCCGCCAGAATCATTCCGTCGGTCAACGTAATCACGGCATTGATGTCGGTCAGTTTGTTCTCGCGATCATCAATCCACACGCCACCTTGCCCGATCAGCCGGCGGGCGTCGCTGCTGGTGTCCGTCAGTTTGAGTTCGTTGAAAACTAGCTCCACCAGCTTGAGTGTCGCCGCTTTCGCCCGCGAAACGGTGACTTCGGGTAGATCGGTCGGCAGCGACTTGTTACCGCCGATTTCATTTTGCCAGCGGTTCGCGGCTTCCTCGGCGGCTGCGGCACCGTGATAGTCGGCCATCACCAGTTTCGCGAGATTCACCTTGGCGTCCTTGGGATTGCTGGTGATCTGCTGCTCAGCGGACTCTAAAGAGACCTCGGTCAGCAATTCGTAGTACATCTTCATGCATTGATCGGGAAGCTGCATGAACTTCTTCATCATCTCGTACGCCGGTTCGCCAATGCCGATGTAGTTGCCGAGACTCTTGCCCATCCGGCGGACACCATCCAGGCCGACGAGAATGGGTGACATCACGCCGATTTGCTGCGGCAAGTTCTGATCTCGTTGCAGATCACGGGCCAGCATGAAGCTGTAGAGTTGCTCGGTCCCGCCCAGTTCTATATCCGCACGGATCTTCACCGAGTCCCATGCCTGCATGATGGGGTAGAGACACTCGTGGAGATAGATGGGGCTGTCGGCGGCGTAGCGTTTGGCAAAATCATCCCGCGTGAGCATCTGGGCGACTGTGACCTTGCTGCACAGTTCCAGCACATTGAGGAAATTCATCGCCCCGAACCAGTCGCCATTGCGGACGACTTCGGCCTTCGAGATGTCGATGACCTTGCCCACTTGATTGAGATAGTCGACGGCGTTGCGTTCGACTTGTTCCTGGGTCAACCGCACGCGGGCCTGGTCACGACCGCTGGGATCGCCGACCAGGGCTGTGTAGTTGCCAATGATGATCACCGGCTGGTGTCCGAGTTCCTGAAATTGCCGCAGCTTGCGCAGAGGAACGGTGTGTCCCAGATGGACGTCGATGCCAGTGGGGTCGATCCCGTACTTCACGCGCAGCGGCGTTCCGGTCTTCAAGCTGCGTTCCAGTTTGGCAGCCAGTTCGGCTTCCGGAACGATTTTCTCAACACCCCGACGAATCAGGGCCAACTGCTCAGCAACAGGCGGAAATGACATGTTTTTGATAGCTTCACTTCAACGACGCCTCAACTGCGAGGCACACCACTCCAAGAAAGGCCGCAATCACACGCGGGCGACCCACCGAGAGATTATCAAGCCCCGGAAGCCACCGCCAGTTTGTCACGCTGACCCGGGGGGCCGGAATGATCGACAGCGAATTAAAAGAGGCAGCGAATAAAACCATTCCCACATCAGTGTTGCTATTGGATTCATTCGCTGCCTCTTTTAATTCGCTGTCGATTCCGTCCATTCGAAGTACAATCTGGAAAAGTCACTGTCGAAACATCGAAACACAAGGACGTCGGTTTGGACAATCTCAAGCGAGGGATCAGGGCCGCATTGCTCGGTCTGATCGTCAACAGTCTGCTGGCTGGCGTCAAATTTGTCGCGGGAATTGTCGGAAATTCTTACGCCCTCATCGCCGACGCGGTCGAATCGACCCTCGACATTTTCTCTTCGATCATTGTGTGGCGCGGATTGCAGGTTACCGCGCGGCCGGCCGATCAGACTCATCCGTATGGTTATGGAAAAGCCGAAGCGTTGACCGCGGCCTTCGTGTCGCTGATGTTATTGGGCGCCGC
>JAQGHS010000262.1 GCA_028291605.1 Planctomycetaceae bacterium
GGACTGCGGGTTTGTCGCTTGAGGCGACAAATGACAGGCAGGATGCCTATCCTACGGGAAGAATCCCGGGGCTTACGCCGCCGGGCTCACCTGTTTCTGGGAGAATGGGCGTTTGCAGTTGATTGCAACTCGCTAACAACCATCCGGCTTACGCCGGACGCTCGCCACGAAGATTAAAAGTCGCCGGTCTCACTGTTTTGGCGAGACGAACTGGGTATAAAATGATTCTGCGTGTTCCCAGCGCAGGGTTCCCCCGTTCGTTCGACTTCAGGAGACCACAACATGGCTGAGCTGCCATCCACTGCCGCAAGCGTCCCGGTCAGTCGTCGCCAGTTTCTCAAGCAGACCGCTTTGACGGCCGGTGCTTCCCTCCTGGCTGCTCCGGCAATCCTGCGCGGGCAGAATCTCAATAGCAAGCTGAACATCGCCTGCATCGGTGTCGGCGGGCGTGGGGCAGGTAATCTGTCGGCCGTTTCCAATCACAACATTGTGGCCTTGTGCGACGTCTACGAGCCGGCGATTGAACGGGCCGCGATGACGTTTCCCAAGGCTCGCAAAGAGGTCGATTTCCGCAAGCTGTTCGAGCACGAGAAGGAATTCGACGCCGTTGTGGTCAGCACGTGCGAACATACCCACGCCTTCGCCACGCTGGCCGCGTTGAAGGCGGGCAAGCATGTCTACTGTGAGAAGCCGCTGACCCATAACGTCTGGGAAGCGCGAGTCATTCGTGAGGCGGCCGCGAAGGCCAAGGTCGCGACCCAGATGGGGATTCAAATCCACGCGGGCGACAACTACCGCCGGGTGGTGGAACTGATCCAATCCAATGCCATCGGTCCCGTGACTGAAGTCCATGTCTGGGTGTCTCGAGCGTGGGGCTTGCAGAGCCCGGAAGATGCGAAGAAGCACGGAGACATTGTCTCGGTCCAGGAGCTGCCCAAGGAATCCAAGCCCATCCCGAAAGGCCTGCACTGGGATCTATGGCTGGGACCGGTCGCCGATCGACCCTTCCATGACGTCTATTTCCCGGGTCCAAAATGGTACCGCTGGTGGGAATTCGGCAATGGAACAATGTCGGATCTGGGCAGTCACTGGAACGACTTGCCGTTCTGGGCGTTGAAGCTGCAGGCTCCGCTGGCGATCGAAGCTGCCGGGCCTCCGCCACATCCGGAACTGGCCCCCGCGTCAATGCAGGCGACTTACGAATACGGTCCCCGCGGAGATCAACCCGCGCTAAAACTCACCTGGTATCAGGGAGTCAACAAGCCGGCCCTGTGGACCGAAGGCAAGATTCCGCAGTTTGATTCCGGAGTGTTGTTCGTGGGGTCTCAGGGGATGCTGCTGTCCGACTACAGCAAACATGTTCTGCTACCGGAAAAGCAGTTCGCCGACTTCAAACGACCTGCACCGTTCATTCCGGCCTCGATCGGTCATCATGCCGAATGGTTGAAGGCTTGCGAAACCAGCGGCCCGACAACGTGCAACTTCGAGTACGCCGGCTGGTTGACCGAGGCCAATCATCTGGGCAACGTGGCGTATCGAGTCGGCAAGCGCCTCGAATGGGATCACGTTGAGATGAAGTGCCCGAATGCTCCCGAGGCCGACAAATTCCTCCGCCGCCAGTATCGCGACGGCTGGAAACTGGCGTAATTCGAAGAAGGGTCGGGGCTGAGGCCGAGTATTGTAATGCTAGTCAACTGCATAAATTCCCCGAAGGGGATATGTATCATAGCCGAGGGTTGCCCGCTCCCGCGGGCTACCCTGGGTAATGAATTCGGATCGACAATTACCCTGTAAGGGTTACTTCTTCGGTCTTCGGGGAATCGCGAGCAAGAACCCTTACAGGGTAGGACGACCTCTGGGGGCCACACCCAGGGTAGCCCGCAGGAGCGGGCAACCCTGGGCTATGATGCATAACCCCGTTGGGGTATTTATTCAAAATCGCGACTTGAATGTGAAACAGATTTCCGACCAATCTGACTACCAAAAAACTCCAGTTTTTCCCACTTTTCATCACCTCAGCCCCGACCTTGGGCTACTACTCTGCTCGTTGTATAACGAATTTTGAAAGGCAATATCGTGGCAGCCGCCCCGACAAATATCTCCGAATCCGACATCCCGCCCCCCAGTTTTCCGGTTCTCGTGTCGATGTTCTCGACCCAGGCCGCGGTCGCGTTGGGGATGATTCCTCACCCGATGACCCAAAAACAATCCCTCGAGCTACCGCTCGCTAAACACTTCATTGGGATGTTGACCGTGCTGGAAGAGAAGACTGAGGGAAACCTGAATCCGGAAGAGAAGACCTTTCTGGAACGCAGTTTGCATCAATTACGAGTGGCCTTCTTGGAGGCAGAACGGAAGGCGAAGTAGCGAATAGAGATCTCTAGGTGAGCCGGGCGGCGTAAGCCCCCGGATTCCTGGCTGTTCACGGTTTGGAAGGAAGAATCCGGGGGCTTACGCCACCCGGCTCGCCTGGATTCATGTGATTTGTGAATCGTGCCGCAATCGTGACTTCGACGAAATTTGCGCTAGTCCGCATGATCACCCACGTTAGAATGCAGTTGTGGGGAGTTGTTTGACGTTCTGTCTAACCACTCATCCGCAATAATTTGTGAAGTCGAGTTACCCAGTGCCATTTCAGCCTCCCGATCACTGGTTGTCACACTCCGGCCCCGCTGGCTGGTTTACGGTGGAATATCCGCCGAGTTGGAACGCCAAAGAGACTGACGGGATTTTCAGCTTGTCGCCTTCGGATGAGGTTGGCCTGCTGACAATTAAGGCAACCTGGGGCGAACAACCGACCGACGCGAAGCTCGAGGACTTGCTCAATCTAAAGCAACTCTTTCCTCGCCGCCGCAAGGTCCGGCGACTGCCGTCACTTCCCATTGCTGCCGAGTCACTGGTGTACGAAGGCGAAGTTCACCCTCCCACAGATGGTCCATGGTGGAGACGCTGGTTGGCTCCCGCCAATTGGCGTCGCTGGCGGATCTGGGTTATTCGCCGCGGCAAGATTTGCCTGTATGCGCTGTACTTGCATGCGGACGAAAGTGATCCCGAAGTCCTGACTCTGGTCGGGATGATTTTGCAGACCTTACAAATCGCGGAGTCGCCCGCTGACCCTCCGGAACGTTTTACGGAGCGTGTCGTGGACCTCGCGCGGCGTGAGTTCCCTTCCATGCCGTGCGAGCCGGCTCCTGATTTTCAGTTGAAGGTGGGCGAATCGCGGATCAACCTGTTCAACTTTTATCGCTCTTACATCGCCTCGCCCGAGCAATTCGAAGCGATCGTGCTGCCCGCACTGACGACCGTCGTGCAAGTGCAGGGCTGGGGCAAGGAGCGGCTGGAGCCCAACTGGGATCAGGTACGTGATCGCATCATGCCCATGCTGTATCCGGTCGATGCCTGGAAGGAACGGTTCTCGAACTTCATTGGCTCCGATTGGGTCGCGGGCCTGGTCATCCTGTATGTGGTGGATGAAAGTCACGCGTACTGGTATATCCGCCAGGAGTTGCTCGACATGTGGGGCCGTTCGACCGATGAATTGCACGATACGGCGATGCAAAACCTGGATCGGTACTTCCATGATTCACCGATGGAATTGACCGGTGCCGGAGACCCCGACGGTCCGCAGATTCTGCTGCCCTCGCGGCCCGATGCTTACAACTCCTCGCGGTTCCTGAGTTCCGAATTTCGCGGTAAATTGCAGGATGTTCTCGGCCGAGAATTCGCGGTCGGGATGCCCAATCGCGATTTCTTCGTGGCGGTCAGTACGCAGACCCCGGAAGCGGTCGAGCATGTCCGGCAAAAGGTCGCGGAAGATTACCTGCAGATGGATCACCCGCTGACCTCGACGATGTTGTTCGTCACCAGCGATGGCGTGAGTGAATATTCGGAAGACGAGCCGTAGCCAATGATCCGTAGGATGGGCACTCCTGCCCGTCTGCATTCGGACTTAGGGCACAGAGGACGGGCAAGAGTGCCCATCTTACATGGCAATACGGCACCCGACCCGGAGAGTCAGGCTACGAAAAGATAAGGGCCGGGAGAGGCTAACACTGCCTGTCCCGGCCCTTTGCGAGCACACCTCAACCCTCAGTCAAAGTCTTAGTGTGCCTGCATTTGCTTGTCGAAATCGATCGAGAATTTCTTCATCTTCTTGTACAAGGTCGTGCGGTTGATCCCCAGGGCCTTGGCCGTGTTCTGCCGATTCCAACCGTGGCCTTCAAGGGCTTCCAGAAGAATCTGCCGTTCGGGATTCGCCAGCGCCGCCTTCAGCGGAGTGTTGTTATGTCGCGAGTTATTCATGTCCGGCATGGACACTTGACGTCGCAAGTTGTCTGGCAAGTCTTCGGCAGCAATGATGTTGCTTTTCGCCAGGACGACCGATCGTTCGACGATGTTTACGAGCTCGCGGACATTGCCCGGCCAGTTGTAGCGTTGCAGCACTTGCACTGCCGATTCGCTGAAGCCGGCGATGTGTTTGCCGTTTTGTGAATTGAACTCGCTGAGGAAATGTTCGAGCAGCAGCGGAATATCGCCGATGCGTTCCCGCAAGGGGGGTTGAGTCAGCGTGATCACGTTGATGCGGTAGTACAAGTCCTGGCGGAACTCGCCGCTTTCGACCATGTCTTCCAGGTTGGCGTTCGTAGCCAGGATGACTCGGACGTCGACCTTGTGGGTCTTGTTTCCACCCACGGGTTCGAATTCGCGATCCTGCAGGACTCGCAGCAGTTTGACCTGCAGGCTGGGCGATGCGGTCGCCATTTCGTCCAGGAAAATCGTGCCGCCGTCGGCTTGCAGGAATTTTCCCATCTTGTCATGGATGGCACCGGTAAATGAGCCGGCCATGTGACCGAAGAGTTCACTCTCCAGCAGCGAATCAGG
>JAQGHS010000266.1 GCA_028291605.1 Planctomycetaceae bacterium
GGGATGCTTCTGCAAGAATTCTCGCACGCGTGGAATCAATCGCTCCGGCGCATCTTCAAATACATAATGTCCCGCGTCCGCAATCGGAAAGACTTCGGCCTGAGGAAATCGCCGCTGGAATTCCTCGCGAAACTTGGGGGTGAAGCACCAATCTTGCTCACCCCAGGCGAGCAGCATCGGGTGCCGCTGGAACTGCTGCAGGCCCTCTTCGACGTGGGTCAGCGTCTCGTAGGTGGGATGGCTCGGTCGCATGGGAATGTCTTGCACGAAGCGATGTACGGCGACCCGATTGGCCCAATTGTTGTAGGGCGCAACGTACCCGGCACGGATGGCTGGCGTCATTTTGTCGTGATGGGAAACGGCCATCGTTAAGGCCGCGCGCGAGAACAGGTTAAAGCCGCGGACGCCGATGGCTCCCAACAGCGGCCAGCGGCAGACTGCGATTCGATAGGGGATCCGTCGCGAACGGAAGGCGGCCGTGTTGCACAGGACAAACCGCGAGAACCGGTAGGGCATCTCACCCGCGGCTCCCATGCCGATCGCTCCACCCCAATCGTGCGCAATCAGCGTGATTTTCTGCAGATCCAGCGCCTGCAGCAGGCGCTCCAGGTTGTTGATGTGCTGGCGGAGCGTATAGGGATATTCCTGCGGCTTATCCGAGAATCCGCAGCCAATGTGATCCACCGCGATCACGCGATAGGACGAGGAAAGCTGCTTCACAAAATTGCGCCAGGCGAAGCTCCAGGTGGGGTTGCCATGCACGCACAATAGCGTTTCACCGGCGCCCTCGTCGATGTAATGCATGCGGGCGCCGTCCACGTCGACGTAGTGCGAGGCGAAGGGATACTCGTCCGCAAATCCATCCCGGGAGGGGGCTGTCTCGATTGTCACACTCACCGTCCGTCAATCTGTTGATGCGCATGTTGTCGTGGGTCGCTCCGCGATCTTGACGCGATCGTAGCAGCCCGAAGGACAAAAGTTGAGGATCACAGCAGATTTAGACGCGCTAAGAAAACCCCACCGAGCTTGTCTCGGTGGTCACCGGGCTTCTGCACTATCGGGCATCAGCGTAGTGCAGAGGCCCGAATCCACCGAGACAAGCTCGGTGGGTTGGTTCAGTTAGCGATTCTTCGACTCGCGAACATGACTTGAGGTCGGTGATCACTCCGCGATCTGATGCGTATGATCAAGGAGCAATTCTCAACGTTTACGGCTGCTGCATCTCACGTCTGAGGGCTTCCAGATCGTCTTCGATTTGGGCGGCACGCTGCTTGTCGACCGGGACTTCCAACTCCACACGTCGCGGACCAGAGCCCACGGCGGTAGGTTGGTTTTCCAGAACTTCCGTATCCAGCAGCGATGTCGCCGCGGTCAGTTCGTGTTCTTTGCGGCGAGCATCAGCCAGACGGGCCTCGAGTGCCCGAAGTGTCGTCTGCAATTGCTCCCGCGTCGCGGCGGCGGCCTGCAGTTGTTGCTGCAATGCGGCGAGCAAGTCTTCGATCTCGCGCTTCCGCAACAAGGCTTCGCGAGCCGATTCTTCGTTTTTCTTGCCCAATTCTTCACGGGCCTTGGCGTTCCAGAAGGCAATCTGGGTGCGATGAGCGTCCATCTCGGTCGTCAAGCGGTGCTCGTTGGTCGCGGCCGTCTGGCAACTCCGGCGAGCGCCTCCGACCCCTTCTTCCATTTCCAGGACGATTTCGCGAATCGCCACTGCTGGATCCGCGGCCTCGGCCAGCAGGGAAGTCAAATTACAGGTCACAATTTCTGTGAGCCGACTGAAATACGTCATACTCACGCCTCCTCATTCCGGCCCAACCCAGCGCCCCAATGAAAAACCACATCTAGCGTCAACGCAGCACTCCATCCGAAGGATCATTAAGGAAGGCTATTTCCCACCAGATTCCGGAAACTACCGCAGTCACCCCCGCGCAGATTGACGTCACGCCCGGTTGCCGTCCCACTGTAGCGGAATTGATGGGCTCGGGAAACCCGGCGCCGTTCCGCTGTTGGCCATTTGTAACGGCGGATCACTTGGAGGCCGATCGGCCCCGTGCGTTACCGTGTTTTTGATAGGACTGATGGGACACATGGGACCTATGGGACTTATGAAAGCGGCGGCTTTGATAGCCTATCGTGGTTCTGCTTTGTATCCGTTACGATACGCTCCGGAACCGGCGTATGGCCCGGTCTTGGACCTCTAATTCGATCGACACAAATCGCTACATCAATGATGCTTACAACACATTGAATCCCATTTTCAGGTCGCAGTCTCCCGGGAACCGGGGGTGGAGCCACAGGCGTGGAAGTCACGACAAAAAGCCGGCCGAAGTTGGCGGGAACCGTCATTCTACTGGGCATCGCCAGCCTGCTGAATGATATCAGCAGCGAAATGATTGCGGCCGTGCTGCCCGTCTTTCTGCTCACCCTGCCGGGTGGGACCCCTCTATTTTTGGGATTGCTGGAGGGAGCCGCCGATTCTGTCGCCAGCTTGTTGAAGTTGTTTTCAGGCCCTTGGTCGGACCGTTTGTCGAAACGCTCGGGATTGATCGTCGTGGGTTACGGCCTCGCACTGATCACTCGTCCCTGGATCGGATTGGCGACCGCTGCCTGGCACGTCTTGGTGATCCGCATTGCCGATCGGATCGGAAAGGGGATCCGGACCGCTCCGCGAGACGCCCTGATTGCCGACGTCACCGCACCCGACCAGCGGGGCAGGGCGTTTGGATTCCACCGGGCCATGGATCACATCGGAGCGGTCGTGGGGCCATTGATCTCGGCCGGTTTTCTATGGATGTTGCCGGGCCAATACCGCCTGCTGTTTCTGCTCTCTATCATCCCGGGAATCTGCGTGATCTTGAGCTTGTGGTTCGGATTGAAAGAACCGGCGCAGCACGCCAGCGCCGACAAGCCTGCGTTTACGCTGTCGCTGAAACCCTTCGACAACAACTTTCGCCTGTTTCTGGTGTCGCTGCTGCTGTTTACGCTGGGCAATTCGAGCGATCTATTTCTACTGGCTCACGCTCAACGGCTGGGGATGCCCATCGCGCTATTGCCGATCCTGTGGAGTGTCTTCCATGTCGCCAAAAGTCTGGGCAATTTCTTGCTCGGGCCATTGGTCGATCGTATCGGTCCGCGCCCGATGATTTTAACAGGTTGGACGGTCTACGGAATCATCTACTTGCTGTTCGGGCTGTCGACGGCGGCGTGGCAGATGTGGATCTTATTCCTGTGTTATGCGCTCTTTTACGCGATGACAGAACCAGCAGAGAAAACCCTGGTCGCGGCCCTCGTTCCGCCAGACCGCAAGGGGCTGGCGTTCGGCTGGTTCAATTTCGCCCTGGGAATTGCCACCTTTCCCGCAAGCGTGCTGTTTGGCTGGTTGTACGAAGCCGCCAGCCCATTTACAGCATTTGCGACGGGAGCCACCTTAGCATTGCTGGCGGCCATTTTGTTGTTGTACGTGAATCCCCGGCCAACACCTCCACCCCCAACGACAGCGGCCAATTGAGAGCCGACATCAGGCACACCTCCTTTCGAACGGTGCGTAAACTGCCGTGAGCACACAACGACAGCAGCCCGGCGATCCCCGATCGCCAGGCTGCTGATGTGCTGGTGTCACCTCCGCGACGACTTCGCGGGATTGTGGTTACTGGGCTGCGGCTGGCTTCGCGGGCAATTCCTTGATGCGGATATTGCGGAATTCCAACGGATCGCCATGGCCCAGGAAGCCGATGTGGCCTTTTTCGTTCTTCAAACCCTTGTGCTGATCCCGAGTGTGATCGGAATCAAATTTCCAGGTGTCAAGATTCTCCACATCGACAATCGTCGCTCCATTCAACTTGATCGTGATGTGGCGACCGTCGGCAATCACCTCTTCCGAGTTCCATTCGCCGACCGGCTTCAAATGGCCGGTCTTGGCGGCAGCCACGCCATAGATTGAGCCATGACGCTGCCAGGGCGCTACGTTTTTGTACTTCTCGGACGAGTCATCCAGAATCTGCAATTCCATCGCCACATAGGCGGCGTCACCTTCCAAAGGAGCTCGGATTCCCAACCCGTTGTTAGCACCGGGGGAGAGCTTGAAGTCGAATCGCAGGACAAAGTTAGCGTATTCTTTTTCCGTGTAGACGTTCCCGCCCGCTTTGCTGGGGTCGCAGACGATACTGCCTTTGCCGTCAGCGTAGTACCCCTTGGTATTGCCGACCCAGCCGGTCATGTCCTTACCGTTAAACAACGAGACAAATCCCTCTTCGGACTTGGTTGCGTCAGGCGCTTTCTCTTTGGCGAGCAGCAGCGAACCGCCGATCAGGGCTCCGCAAAGACACAACAGCAGACCGACATTGATGTGGCGTGGTGACATGGAGTTCTCCCGTGGTGATATCAAGTTGTCTGGAGCAACTGGGGCAAACTGGCAGGAAACGCGGGCGCGAACGATTCCCGGCTGTTACAAGGCGTGGTAAATCGCTGCTGATTTGAAGTTACCCACGGGGACGCGACGAATCAAGCCAGAGGGAGGGAGCTGGAATGACGAATGACGAAATCCGAATGACGAAAGAATGACAAATGTCGAATGTCCAAAATCCCAATCGGCCGAACCTGCATCAGACAGCGAGGCCTCACACCCAGCAGTCATGCGACCTCTGATCGCCAACTCCATTCGTCATTCGGATTTCGTCATTCGTCATTCGTCATTTCCCCCATCTCTCAAGTCCGCTTGCCCCTCAGCTCGCCGGGGGGATACCATGTGGCCGCGAGTGAAAATGCGTCAAGCCAGCGCACCTGGTGCTCTTGAGTCGCTTCGTTTCCGCCTGAAACCCCGAGGCTGCCGACCGTGTCTCCGATCAAATTCTTGAGCCAATTGTCCAGTCGCTGTCGTTCCACATTACTGCTGCTCGGTTTGAGACCCGCAGTGGGTGGCCTACTGATAGCGTGCATCGTCGCGTTGGCTACCCCCAGCGTGGTGCTGGCGGATGCGTCCGACGACGCCTACCAGCTAGCGGCGGGTTTCTATAAGAAAGAACGCTGGGATCTGGCGTCCGACGCATTCCAAAAATTCATCAAGCAATACCCCACCAGCCCACGCGTGGCGACCGCCCGATTTTTCCTCGGTCTGGCTCAGGTCAATACGGGGGACTACAAAGGCGCTCGGGACACGCTACGGATCTTCCTGCAAGAAGCTCCCATGAGCCGCAATGTCGGGCATGCCATCTACCGCATTGCCGAATCGAGCTATCTCCTCGATGACTTTGCGCGGGCCGAGCCCGAACTCACCACATTCATCACCAAGTACCCGGAAGATCCGCTGGTCGAGCGTGCCTTGCCCTATCTGGCAGATGTTCAACTACGAGTGAATAAAGTCGATGTTGCGTTAAAAACCTTTCAGGACGCTCTGAAAAAATTCCCCGCGGGTCCGATGGCCGAAGATTGTGAATTCGGCATCGCCAAGTGCTATGAGGCTCAGAAGAAGTACCAGCCAACTCTCGAGATTTACACGCGATTGGCGGCGAAGAAGGACAGCGAGCGGGCTCCAGAAGCCCAATTGAATCTGGGCAATCGACTGTATGATCTCGACCAGTTTGACAAAGCCGCGGCGGCGTTCGCGAAACTCGAGCAGGCCTTTCCGCAAAGCCCGCTGATTCCGATCGCCCGCTTGAATCATGGTTTCTCGCTGTTTGAGGTCAGTCTATATGCCCAGGCTGCAGAGCAGTTTGCGATTGCGGAGAAGGACCCCAAGCAAGTTGTGGAAGCGGGGTATTGGCGGGGCCGCTGCTTGAGTTCACT
>JAQGHS010000278.1 GCA_028291605.1 Planctomycetaceae bacterium
TAACGCGATGTTAGATTGGTTCAACAAACATCTTGACCTGTAGGACGGGCACTCTTGCCCGTCTCTGATTTCGACCGCCAATGCAGACGGGCAAGAGTGCCCGTCCTACGAAATCCGCGTCGACGCTTTCGGCTGCCGCGACACCAAAAGTGCTACCGAATCACATCCACCAAAATCCAAGCTGCTGCTGCCGTCAATCCAATCGTCACCGCACTGATTTTGAATTGTCCCCACCAACCGACAAAATTCTCCGGATGAGCAGCCCGGCGGAAGTAGTATGTCGCGGCGAAGAACACGCAGGCGATCCAGCCAAACAGAACTCCCAGCACTTCGAGGCGATGCTGCACGATCTGGGACTTCCAGTCCAACGTGAATGTTTCACAAGCATCGGGCGAGACATCGACCAGCATATGCAAGCGATAGAGATCGCCGGAAAACTTGCCAATCGTTTTAGGGCGTTTCTCGATGAACTGTTTCGTGATCACTCGCTCACGCAGCAAAGCCAGTGGAACGGTCCACGGCCCCTGCCACGGATGGGTTTCCTGAAACGCGCGCCGCACTAGAAATGCCGCATGCGGCAGCAGTTCGTTTTCAGCTTCTTGCGTTGAACTGTATTGACTGCTCGACAACAAGTAGTACTGGCTCTTGGTCAGTAACGTCGGCTGATCTGTCAGTGATTCCGGTTTCAGCCAATCGGGAATATTTTTCACGTCGGAATCGGGCTCTGTCGAGCGAGCCAGTAATTCCCGCCAGACCTTGTTCGTGTGCTCTTGTTGTGCCACAAATGCGGCTGATTTGCGGGCGAAATCGGTATCCGCCGACGGCAGCAAAGCGGGTTGGGCCAGTGCCCCTAACACAGCCAGGCAAATCGCCGGAACAACTAGCCAACCATAGGTTCGATCGGTATTGGGAACGGGGCCGGCAGCAGCAGTCACGGGACGGCGGAAAGCGAAACTGGTGAGCAAACCCACACCGAAGAAGAAAACTAGCAACAGGATTCCGCCAATCCCCACGATGGTGACCAATCCGAAACTTTGCCGAGACACATCGCTATCGCGTGCCGCATCGAATGAGGAAGTGGAGTAGGCAGACCTGCCGACACCGGGCGCCGAGTTGGCAGTCGATCGATTATAGGGACTCGCTTCCTCTGTCACACTGACTTGAGTCGCATCCACGATAGTCGCGTGTGCAACTTGCGCAGAATGCGACGCGACGGATCGATATCCAAACAGGACGAGCACCGCCAGGGCCACGGCGCTGCAACCCATGGAAATCGCGACCCACGGAAACAGCGAGCGACGTGCAGTTGTGGCATACACACTTCCGAGGACAACTCCAAATCCCAGTAGAATCAGCAAGAGGATAACCCCTGTCGGGACTGGAAAAGACTGCGGCGGGTACAGGCTGGCTGGCGGCACCACGCGCTGTGCGATTGCGACGCGAACCTCGTCGTCGCTACGCGGCCGGTACCTGGGCAACAATTGGACGTCGCCGTTCGCAGAGTGTGTAGTGGAGCCCGGATGGGAACTGAGCTCCTCGGTCGCCTCAGACTGCACGACGTCCCCGCCGCGGATCGTGATCACGTCAGGCATACGTCCCGAGGCATCCCGGACACGGAACGTCGCTAATGCGACGAACGCGAACGCACCGATGCCCAGTAACAAGACCATCATCCATTTCAGGTGAGGTCCCGACGGCCATCTAGCAAATCGAATAACGGCCGACATACCAAATCCCAAACCCACTAAGAGGGCAAACAGCATAAACCACGCGGGGCTTTGGAGCGGGCCTTGTTGCATTTCCATGATCGTTTCCAGCAGACTCAGGCAGCCACTCGGCTGAAGTCAGATCTCAGGCAGTTCCGCGATGGTCGCGTCGGGGGAGCCGATCTCGCAATTCTTCGGGAATCCAGGCGGCTGACAACTGCACGACACACGACATCACAGCGGCCCACGTGACGGCCCAGTCCCAGGGAAAAACGCAAATCACCGGCAGAATGGCCGCCACGACGATGGTGCGGAGGACCGACATAATTCGAAACATGGCGGGACGGTTCGGATCGGCGTGCCACCACCAGCGGCGACCGGCGAACAGCAGACCGAAGAAGATCGCAAATCCCAACCACGTCGGTTGATTGTTGAGAGCCAGCGGCTGCCGCCCGATGGAATCAAACATCGCCTGATGGTCGAGATTTCTGGCCGACATTTCAACCATCAACACCGTACTTAACCACCAGGCGACAGACCCGACTACCGCTCCGGCAACCAAGTTCACTAAACGGCGATGATGATTCGACAGCCGATTGCCGGCAGTCAGCTTGGAGACTACGAGGATCGTCCAGACCGCAATTAAGGTGGTCAGAGTAAAGAGTCCCAGCTTGCCCAAATCAGGATGCAAACTGGCGGCAGAGCCAAACAACGGCGAGAGAAAGCCCGTCCCTGCTGCAAACACAATCGCCAACACCGTCGCCCAACTTAATGAACCACTCAGATCGGCTAGCCTGAGAGTCATGCGATCCACGCGACACGGCGCGACTGGAGCAGGCGGAGCAGGACGAGGTGATACGACCTGGCGAACGGGAACTGCGACCGGCAGCGCTGCGACGCCATGGGGTAGGGGCCGCGACTCAGGAGCTGAGTTCGAGACCTCGGCAGGGCCCATCAGCCTGCCCCAAACCCTGCCACGGAGATCGGGTGAGACGAGCAGCGCAATGCCGCTGATCGGCACCAAGACAACCGCGGCTAATGCCGACCCTATCATCAGCATCACCAATGCAATACCGCCGGTGAGCTTAGTCACGACTGCGATGCCAACCAGGATCGCGGCGTAGAACAAGCCGCGGTTGAAGAGCCCGGAAACCCAGACTTGCACTGTCCTCGGATCGGCACCCAGGAAGCTACCCAGATTCGTCGCCAGAGAGCCCACAGGGAGGGCGGAGGTCACAGTCCCCGGCCGAGAAGTCGTGGTATGGATTGTTGGTTGAAGACTCGCCTTCGGTAGAGTCGGATACGCAGCAAATCCGGACTGACGAGAAGCAGCCACCGGGACTGGCCCGCCGCTCTTGGCCAGGCGAAAGTCACTCAGCAACTTCCCCATCGTGCCAGTGCGTTTCTTCGGATCCTTCTCCAAGACCGCGGCCAGCATGGGTCGGAACTGGGCCGAAATAATATTGAGATTGGGCGGCTCGGAGAGATGCTTCATCAGGATCTCGCCAGTGCTTTGGCCGTCGAACGGCAACTGACCGCTCAGCATCTCGTAGAGCATCACCCCGACGCTGTAGATGTCGACCTCATAGCCGTACTTGCCATAGGTGACCTCGGGGGCCATGTAGTAGACCGTGCCCACACTTTCGGTATGGGCACTCCGGCGGCTAGGTGTCATGAACTTCGACAGTCCGACATCGCCCAGCTTGATCGAACCCTGGTCCCAGAAGATGTTGCCCGGCTTCACGTCGCGATGGACGATCCCCCGGTCATGCAGGTAACCCAGTCCTCCGGCGAGGCCGACCAGCCAACGCTCGATGTGATCGACGGGCATCGGCCCTTTTTGCGTTTGCAACGCTTGCTCGAGGGTCTGCCCGCTGATGTATTCCATTACGACCCAATGGTCGCTATCGGCATCGGTCTTCACATCAAAGATCGCGACGAGATTCGGGTGCCGCAGATTGAGACATTGCTGGACGCCGCGCAGCTCGATATCGAGATTATGCTGCAGCAGTTTGACGGCGACCTCTTTGCCGGCGTCGCTGAGGGCGTAGTAAACTTCACCAAAGCCACCACGCGCGATCCCACGCTTCAGCGTGTAGCCTGCAAGCGGCCGGGACTCGGGCTGGAAGGTGAATTTCATGTTTGTTGTCAGCTCTAGTCTGAGTTGATGCCAAGGTAATTCCTTGGCGAGCGTCCGGCGTGAGCCGGATGGTTGTTAGCGACTCACACTAT
>JAQGHS010000279.1 GCA_028291605.1 Planctomycetaceae bacterium
GGCTCACCCAAACCGATGACACCCCGGTTGTACTCACTGTCGGGCTGGTAGATATCGACGACGATTTCGCCGATATCCCCGATCCGCGGCAGCTTGTAATTCTGCAGGTCGGCATTGATATACCGGCCCGTCTTCTTATCCATGACTCGCTCTTCGCTCAAGGCGTAGGCGATACCCATGATCACAGCACCATAGATCTGACTCTTGGCGGTGAGCTCATCGATAATCAACCCACAATCCTGCACAGCGACGAACTTGTTGATACGGACGATTCCCGTTTCGGAATCGACCGAGACATCAGCCATCTGTACGCCACCGACGCGGGCACTAGTCAGACCATCATCGACTGGCCCTTCGCCTTTCGTTTCCAAGCCCATTGGACCGAGCAACGTTGAAGCTTGCTTCCAGGTGCAGACCTTCTTGTCACCTGACACGATGCTGCCGTCTTTGGCAGCCAGCGTTCCCGCATCCACCTTGTACTTTGCAGCGACAAGGTCAAAGATCTTCCACAAGGCCGTCTGAGCCGCTCGACGATGAGCACCCGACACACCACCCACTGTGATGCTGCCGCCGGACGCTGCCGAGGCCGGATACTGATTCGACCCCAAATTGACCTTGATCGCGGTCAATGGCAAACCGAACGTTTCGGCCAGCGTAATCGCGATGACAGTCCGCGTCCCGGTGCCAATATCCTGGCTGCCGACAAACGATTCGACCGAACCGTCAGCATGAATCTTGACGTTGCAGGCACAGCCGCCCGCTCCGCCACCCCAGGTGTGCAACGCCATGCCCAGGCCGCGTTTGACCGCACCCTTGCCGGCGTCTTTTCCATGCGGATGCCACTTCTCTTTCCAGCCGATCAACTTGGCTGCGATTTCCATCTCAGCCTTGTAGGTCTCGGGCAGATGAGCGGCCGTGCCGGCGGTCTGTTCCAGATTGTTGAGGAAGACTTCGTACGAATCCTTCCCCATCTTCGCGGCCAGATCGTCGATGGCACAGTGCGTCAGGATACACAACTGCGGATGGGGCGGAGCACGCCAGGCCCGCGTCGGTCCAACATTGCAGTTCAACTGAGTCGCAGTCCGGCTGCGATTCTCGAAATCGAAGACATACGGAATGCCGCCGACCGGAATCGAACCACCCGAGATTCCGCCGCTCCCCCAGTGATGGCTGTCCCAGGCAATGATCTTGCCCGTTTCATCCGCTCCCAGGGTCACGTCGATATATCCCGAAGGTCGCGTTCCTGCGGCCTTGAGTTCGGTCGCTCGATCCAGCATCAGCTTGACCGGCTTGCCCGTCTCCTTGGCCATCTTCGCCGCAGCGATACCCCATTCGTCAGCGGCAAACTTCGAACCGAAGCCGCCCCCTTCGAAGTTGGCCGTCACCAGGACCTTGGCCGCATCGATCCCCAACGGACCCGCAAACTGGCCTGCCAGTCCCGACACATTCTGCGTCGAAGCATGGATGTCGAGAACCTCGTCCGCCTTCCATTCGCAGTGCGTGCCATGCGGTTCCAGGCACATATGGCTGATGGTATGAACGCCGTAGTAGCCCTTGTGGACATGCTTGGCCGTCTTCAACGCATCTTCCACTTTGCCCTTGGCGTTCTTACCGATGGCCTTGGTCGCACCCTTGGCTTCAGCCGCCTTCAGGTCCTCTTCATCGACGATATGATCGAGCACTTCGTACTCGGCGATGATGGCTTTGACACCATCTTCAGCAATCTCCGGTCGATCAGCAGCAACGGCAGCGATCAACGTGCCGTCCCAAAAAATCTCGCCCGCCCCTTCCGCCTTCAGATCGCCGGCCGGGAAGATATAAACCGCCCGAACACCGGGAATCTTCTTCGCCGGCTCGACATCCAGCTTTTTCAGCTTGGCATGCGCGTGAGTGCATGTCAGCAGCTTGGCGTAGAGAGTTCCCGGAGTGTTGATGTCGGCGGTGTATTTCGCCTTGCCGGAAACCTTGTCGAAGCCGTCGATACGTTGAATACTCTTGCCGATCAGGACATTGTCCTTACGCGGCCCCCATCCAAATTTGCGTTCTTCAGCCATAGTTATGCACCTCCCTTGGCAAGTTCGAGGGCACACTTGGCAACGCCGTCATA
Organism: Planctomycetaceae bacterium; assembly: GCA_028291605.1. Taxonomy (GTDB): domain Bacteria; phylum Planctomycetota; class Planctomycetia; order Planctomycetales; family Planctomycetaceae; genus JAKFVC01. Next base: position 2,108 of record JAQGHS010000279.1, read on the forward strand.
GGTCCCGCAGCGACACAGATTGCCGCCGAGACCCTTCTGGATTTCTTCCAGGGTGGCCTTCGGGTGATCATTCAGAAACGCCCGCGTCGCGACCACGAAACCCGGCGTGCAATAACCACACTGCGTGGCATCGTGCTTGATGAAGCAGGGGATCACCGGATCGACCTTGCCACCCGCGGACAAGGCTTCGACCGTGGTGATCTTCTTGCCTTGTTCGGCCACCGCCAGACGAGTGCAGGCGTAGACGGCTTTTCCGTCAATCATCACCGTGCACGCGCCACAATTCTTGGTGGTGCAAACTTCTTTGCAACCGGTCAAATGACAGTCATTACGAATGGCATCGAGCAGAGTGACACGCGGTTCGAGCTTGAGCTTGTGAACTTCGCCGTTGATGGTGAGTTCGATGTCCTGAGCCTTGGACGAAGGGGCAGCACTGGCGGCCTTCTTGTCCTGCGCCAGGGCCTCTTCCGCCGCAGTGGCGATGGCCGTCGCCGCAACTGCGACACCCGAGCCCTTCAAAAACGACCGGCGACTGACGTCCGGCCCGTATCTTTCTTGCGTTTCTCGGTCCCGCATGGGGTTGGTCTCCCTGAGGTGATGGTCCGAATCCACGATGTCTGACGACGTTGAGACATGCTACGTTCACGCGCAGCCAGCGGCGAACAAGAGCATGTCCCAGCCGGCAGTGACCCCAGTCTCGCAAACAGATAAGTCACGACACATGGGTCTATCAGGGGCGTATCCTACCCTGCGGAGAAAAAGTTGCAAACCCCGCAGAGCGACGATGTTGCGACGACATTATTGTGTCTCGATACGACACCATCATGCCCAGCCTTAATGGTTACATGTGTGCCAAGATCAGCCCTGACCTGCCGGTTTCCGGAAAGGGACGGAAAGGACCAAAGGGACTGAAGCCTTCACTTCCGTCCTTATATGTCCTTTCCGTCCCATTCATGTCTAATGTCCTGCCACGGACTTCCGTGTAATATGTCCAGGCAGCCGGAACGTGGTAGCGACAAGCGGTTGATGGACTCAGGAAACCCGCGGTGATGAAGATCTTCGAAACGCCTTTGCAAGACTTACTGCGAATCGAACCGCGCGTCTTCGGCGACGCTCGTGGCTTTTTTCTCGAGACCTTTCAACAGTCCAGGTTTCAACAAGCGGGAATGCCAGCGACATTCGTGCAGGATAATCAGTCGCGATCTCAGCGGGGCACGTTACGCGGTTTGCACTTTCAGTCGCCGCAACCACAGGGCAAACTGATCTTCGTGATTCGCGGCGAAATCTGGGACGTCGCCGTGGACCTCCGCCGCAGTTCACCGACGTTCGGCCAGTGGTACGGCGTCACGCTCAACGAGACCAATCACTGGCAACTATATGTTCCCGAAGGCTTCGCTCATGGGTTCTGTGTCTTGAGCGAAACGGCCGACGTGTTTTATAAGTGCACGAGTCCGTATGCTCCTGAACACGAACAGACGTTGCTCTGGAACGATCCGGATTTGAAAATTCCCTGGCCGGTTTCGGAGCCGCTGTTATCCGCAAAAGATCAACGTGGTATACGATTGCAGGATTTGAAGTGTTTTCCATAATTTCGGACGGTTCGATAAACAAAGCATAGGAAAAGAGAAGTCCAGATAGAAAGTCTATTTGGTCAGGTGAGCCGGGCGGCGTAAGCCCCCGGATTCTTCGTAATTTGGAGTATAAGAATCCGGGGGCTAACGCCGCCCGGCTCACCTAGGTTTACGTTATTTCAACCACCATGGTCCGAGATCAAACTGCCGACCGCCTGTTGCTCGAAGCCATTCGAGAAGGGGACGAGCGCGCCTGGTCGGATTTGATTGCTCGCTTTGAAGGACGGCTGCTCGCTTTCGTCCACAGCCGTTTGAAGAACCGCGCGACGGCCGAGGATCTCGTGCAGGAAACGTTCTTCGGATTTCTGGTCAGCCTGCCGAATTACGATCCGCAAACGCCACTCGACAGTTTTTTGTTCGCCATTGCCGCGCATAAGCTGACCGATCATTTGCGACGCAGCGGACGGCGTCCGACCGTGGCCTTGGACGACAGCGGGTCAGGGCCGCATGAACCGGCCGGTCGCTACCGACATGCATCCAGCTTGATGCGCAGCCGCGAGCGACATGGCATCGAAGAAAAGGTGCTGGCGAAAGCGCTCGCCGATCAAATCGACGGCTGGCGAGAACGCGGCGAATGGGAACGCCTGATGTGCATCGAGCTGCTCTTCGTACGCGGACTACAAAATAAACAGGCCGCTGAGTCACAAGGGATTTCGGAACAAGCGGTCGCCAATCACAAGTTCGCCGCGATCAGCAAATTAAAAGAGGCGACCCGCAAGGCCGGAGCCACCGAAGATCAACTCCGCATCCTGGATTAGCACTCCGTAGCCGCGCTCGCCTGAGTGTGGGTCTATCGGCGACAGACTCCGCGCCGCCCACGGGTCTTGGCGACCGCGGCCACGAAAGAAGGCCAACCTCTATGCAGGTCGAAGTCGTGACCGGTAATTTGCTCGACCAACCAGTCGACGTGATCGTCAACGCGTGGAATCGCAACATCATCCCGTGGTGGGTGCTGTTGCCTCAAGGCGTGTCGGGGGCCATCAAACGACGAGCAGGCTGGGGGCCGTTTCGAGAGCTCGCCCGGCATGGCCCGATCCCGTTGGGCGGGGCCGTCTTCACATCTGCCGGCAGGCTTCCGCACCGAGGCATTATTCATGTCGCGGGAATCAGCATGTGGTGGAGGGCGTCCGAGCGATCCATCCGTGGCTCGGTTCGCAATGCGATGAAACTCGCTGAGGAAAAGGAGATGCGATCGATTGCCTTTCCCTTGATCGGCGCGGGAACGGGCAGCTTCAAGCCCGAACGCTGCCGGGAAATCATGCTGGATGAGCTCCAGCAGATCACTTCTGAACTGCGCGTGATGATCGTGATCTTTCGTCCGTAATCCGGCTCTCCGAGTCGGGGCTGTATTGTGAATAAATACACTCGACTTAAAGAGTCAGGCTACAGTCCAATTGCCAACCGCCTGTTTGAGGGGTAGCCTTACCCATAGAAATTGAATTTGAAAAGCTTCTGCTGCCCGTATTCTCGTGGCACAGCACAGTGTCTACAAAATCTTCGACAAATCACGTCCAGGAGTGGATCATGCGTAAAGTCGTTGGAATTCTAGGGATCTGCATTGCAGCCAGCGTCGTGTGGGGAAATCTGCTCGCCCAGACACCCGAGACAACTCCCGAAACCAAACCCGATACCGAGGCTCAACCTGACGAACATGCCGCACCGCAGATCGCGGAAGAGGTGCGTCAGCGATTGCACGAACCGATCACTCTGAAGCTGGATGCCGTCCCGTTGGAAGATGCCCTGGCCGAAATCCTGCGCAAACGCAACTTCGAATATTGGTTCGACCACGAAAAGATCAAAGAGGAGAGCGTCCGTCTCGAAACGATCGAAGTCACTTGCGACTTAAAAAATGTTTCGATTCGAGCGGCTTTGAAACGCATCCTGGGACAAGCTCATCTGGGTTGGGTCTGCGATGATTCGGGTATTCAAATCACGACCAAAACGGAACAAATGAGCACCTGTTTCGCTCGGATCTACGACGTCGGCGACCTGCTGGAATCGCCCAAGGTCGAAGTGACTGGCCCCGGCATGCCGCATCAAGAAATCCAGTTTGGTGGCAATCGTGCGGGTGAGGCTACAAAGCCCGAGGAGAAAAAGCCGGATTCAGCTAAGCCGGCTGATGCCATTCCCAACATGATATGCTCGACTCCGGCTGCTGCACCCTCCAATGGGGGACCAACAATCGATCCGACTCCGGAAGGTAAATTGATGCTCATGATTCAAACAGCAACCGGAGGTCCGTCCCAGGCCCCTTGGATGTATGCCGATGGCGAAGGGGGCACGGTCAATCTCATTCAGACCTCCCATGCCAAATTGCTAGTCATCCGCCAGAATGAGCTGTGTCACGCCGAGATTGAACACCTGTTGAACGAACTCATTTCGCACCAGCACTCCGGGGAAGAAGAAGCCGCAGCGGCCCCCGCCGAGAAGAATGCCTCGCGCAACATCGTTCGACCCCGCGTGCGGATCGTCGCCAAGCGGAAGGCGCGGTAAAACCACCGACGAGGCGTCGGGCGTTGCAGGGCTTCCAAAGTAGCCTTCATCGCTCCGCATGAAGATAACCGAGCGCGGAGTTTGCTCTAACGCTGCTCAGCAGAACTTATCCCGTAGGACGGGCACTCTTGCCCGTCTTTGCGCTGGACATCAACAGTGTTGACGGGCAAGAGTGCCCGTCCTACTTGTTCTTCGCGGCACCCTGACGGCGAGCCAGCTCGATCTTCGAGAGCGGCTTGCCATCTTCCCCCACCAGCGACACGGGCGCGGCAGGTGCTGCCGCCGGCGCGGGGGCGGGAACAGCAGCCACCGGTTCTGCGGCGGGCGCTGGTGCGGGAGCAGCAGTACCACCAGCAGCCGCGGCGGCTTTGGCGGCGGCCGCTTCGCGGATGATCTCGATGGGACTCTTCTTCGCGGCCGGAGCCGCAGCTGCGGGTGCAGCAGTACTACCAGCGGCAGCAGCAGCTTTGGCTGCGGCCGCTTCGCGCATGATCTCGATCGGGCTCTTCTTCGGGGCACCAGGAGCAGCCGGGGTTGCTGGTGCCGCGGCGGGTGCAGCCGCAGCGGGTTTCTTCGCGGCCGGTTCGGCGTGCTTTTCAGCGACCTTCTTCGGCAGTGGAGCGGCAATCACTTTCAGGTACGACAGATCGATATCGTACCAACTGATATCCACCGGATTATCAAATTGGACCAGCGCCCGGCCATTCATGTTGACCGTCTTGATGCGGCCGCTCAGCCCGACAAAGCGCTTCAGCTCCGGAGTCCCGGCATCGACTGTCACCCATTTGTCAGTGAAATCCCGCTTCAGACGCTCGACTGTTTCGAAGGACATTGATGCTTCCCGCCTGACATCGTCTCTAAATGACTGCAATCAAATTCCATGGTCCGTCAGTATCCGGGAGCTCTTTAAAGGGCCCCTCAACTGGGAACCGACGGTCCGTTCTGCCCGATCGGTCCGCACCGGTATTTCTCAGATCTGTATTCTGTTCGTCGGAGACAGCTAAATCAAGCGACGGGTTTCAACCGCCACTGATACTTCCACCGTAACGTGGTCCGCTGCTTCTCGATTTTGACTCCCGTCAGGTCTGGCATTCGCAGACTAAATGTCGATTTCTGCGGGAGCGTCGAGACATCCCACTGCGTCACGAGCAGTGGTTGAGCCGCCAGCGGTTCGATCGTCAGTTCCCACCCCTGCTCGGGAGCATCACGTCCCAACGGGGGCAGGACGTCGTAAGTACTGAGCAGTAAAGGGCCGGCAGGGTGAGCCTGAATCCGGACCGCCAGATCAAAATCGATCACCTGCTGGCGCGAATCGCAGCGAATCGCCCCGGAATAGTGGTTCTTGCCCGACTGGCCGAGTAACTGCACTTCGCCGATATCCGGATCGATTTGTTCGTAATAAACGTTTTGAAAGGCCGGGCTGCCCGGCCATGGCTGCTCAGAAGTGCCTTCCACCGACGTAATGGCCGGCGTCCATTCCCGACCCTTGGCACGCCAGAGCTGATGCTGCCAGCGATCTGTCTGCCAGGAAAACTCCAACCGCCAACCCGCCCAAGTCAACTGGTAGTGTCGGGGCTGCTGCGTAACTTCCAACATGAAACGGCGTTTTCGGTAAAGTGTTCGGCACGATCTGACTGCAGATTGGCTGATGATACCGTCGGCCATTAGGACTACACAACGTCTTTATTTTGCATAGCTTGCGGAGAAGTGAATGACCAATGACGAAATCCGAGTGACAGGATTTGTAGCAGAACTCGCCAAGAGTTCTGGCCGCATCAATGTTAAGCCCCGAAGTCTTGGCGACTTCGGCTACGGGAGCTGCGAACTCGCTTGTTCGACATTCGGATTTCGACGTTCGTCATTTCCCCACCAATATCCCCAACTTACATCGCACTTTACGTCCCCTCCGCGTCCTTGCAAATTCAATCAAAAATGGGTAGTTTTGTCGTATGACACGAAACCCTGCAAATAGCTCCGGCGGTGATGATTCTTGGGAACAACTCGAGGCCGATCTGTTCGGCGTCGAAGTTGGCAAGGAATATACGGCTGCCGAACGAGTGGCCTCTGAGCCCGCTCCGGATGTCCCTTCACAGTCCGATGTGATCGTTGCTAAACCCATAGAGGACGATGACTTCGGAGATTTCGGTGCCGGCTTGGTGGAGTCCGCTCCCGCCGCACAGCGTCGCGCGCCGGCTAAGCCGAAACCGCCCGCGCCCCGCGCGAAACCGGTCGCCAAGGCTCCCGAACCTGAGCCGGTCCAAGCCACCAAGATCGATCCGCCGCCGGCAGTCGAATTTGGGTTTGACGACAGCACGAGCGACGAAGATCTAGACGATGCGTCTGACGATGACGAATCGGATGACGACGTCGAGGCGTCAGCTCCCGAAGACGATCCGTACTGGGACGCACTGGCGAACTGGAATTGGCAGGAAGACGATCGCTCGGGCAAGCCCCGGGGCGATTCCAGCCGTGATCGGCCTCGTCAACCCAGCCGTAGCGACTCCGGTGGCCCGCGACGCAGTGATCGCAGCCGTAGTCCGAGTAGCAGCGGCAGCAGCGAACGCCGGTCACCACCATCGCCACCGCGTGAAGCTCGACCCGCCACCGAAGAGCGAACGCACTCAGCCCATCGACGCTCACCCGCTGACCGCGATCGCGGTCGGACTGAACGGCCGGAAGAAGCCCGTCCCGTTGATCAAGTGAGCGAAGCGCCCCAGCTCGATCAGGAGCCGATTCCCAGCCAGGAAGAAGCCACTCCGGAAGTGAAGTCGCGTCGTCAGGACCGTCGCCGTTCACGTCGTCACAGCTCGTCACCGGCACAGCCGGCTTCAGAAGCTGCTTTCGATAATGAACCCACGGAAGAGTCGAGTGACGACGGTTGGCCCGCTGAACCAGCCGCTCGCGAAACGCCACGTTCATCCCAGATCGACGAGCCCCGATCACGCTCAGTGCCTACTGATGATCTGGATGATGACTTCGAAGACGATGTCACCGAAGCGGGAGAACGGGCACCCGAATCCACCGACGAAGAAGGTCAACCTCGTCGTCGACGCAGCCGACGTCGTCGCCGTCGTCCCGATCGCCCCGCGGCAGCGCGAGTCGAATCGCCGGCTGACGAGGACATCAAGGAACTGGAAGACGATTCGTTTGTCGCCGAACATGACGACGAACAAGGCGAAGAATCGTCCACCGAAGAAGCCGCTGGTGACGAGGAAGGTGCTGAAGGCAGCCGTCCCGGTCGTCCTCGCCGACCGCGTCGTCGACGTCGTGGTGGCCGCGGTGGCGAACGTACCGATCGCCCCGCACCGGCACCCGCGCCTGCGGCACGTGTCGAACCCGAATTCGACGACGAAGACGAAGACGAAGAAGAGGAAGACGAAGTTCTCGAAGCGGATGATCCGTTCTTCGAAGATCGTGACCGTGAGTTCGTGGAAGAAGACGAACCGCCACGCCCGCGGCGCCGAGGCCGTTCCTCGTCCCGCACCCCTACGGTGCGAGCGACGCACACCGACGAAGAGGACGATGACGAGCACGACGACGATGACGGCGAACCCGAACCCGGGGTGAGCTATGAAGACGTCCCTTCCTGGGAAGAGGCGATTTCCTACCTGTTGAATCCGTCGCTGGTCGAGGGAGCCTCGGGCAGCAGCGGTGGTGATCGGGCCGGTTCGTCCGGTGACCGTGGTCCGGCCAACGAACGCGGCCCACGTGGAGGCGGAGATCGCGGACCTCGTCCGCCACGCCGAGGACCTCGCCGCGACGCCTAGATTTGAACATGATCCTCAGCCCGGCTGTTTCAAACAGCCGGGCTGTTGTTGTCTGTAGACATGGATAATTGAATTCAGCAAGGCGAGCGTCCGGCGTAAGCCGGATGGTTGTTTGCGACTCGCGCTCTACCATCTCGCTAAATTCAAATCATGAGCCGTTGCCGTGATCATTCATTCGGGCGTTGAACGATATATCAAGCGTATAAAAACCATCCGGCTTACGCCGGACGCTCGCCACGAAGAAACGACTGATGGACCTCTCTCGCTATCACCGCCAGATCTTGTTCCGCGCCATCGGCGAAGAGGGACAGACTCGGCTGAGCCAGTCGCGGGTGCTGTTGTGTGGGTGCGGGGCGCTCGGCACTGTGCTGGCCGAAACGCTGGTTCGAGCGGGCGTCGGCTTTATCCGCCTCGTCGATCGCGACTTTGTGGAGCTCACCAATCTGCAGCGACAAGTCCTGTTTGACGAACAGGACCTCGCCGAGCAACTCCCCAAGTCGGTCGCCGCGACTCGCAAGTTGAACTTGATCAACAGCCAGGTCGTGATCGAACCGCATGTCGCCGACGTCGCCTCCGGGAATGTGCTGGAACTGGCCAGGGGCGTCGACCTGATCCTGGACGGCACCGACAACATCGAGACCCGCTTCCTGTTGAACGATGTCTCGCTGGACTTGGGGATCCCAGGGGTCTATGGCGGTTGTATCGGCAGCCACGGACAAGTCATGCCCATCTTCCCCGGTGAGACCGCCTGCCTGCGGTGCCTGATGGAAGATGTGCCTGGCCCCGGCACGACAGAAACCTGCGACACTGCAGGCATTCTGGGCCCGACGGTCAACATGATTGCGTCGTTGCAGGCCGTGCAAGCGCTGAAGATTCTGACCGGGCACAAGGACCAGGTGGAGGCTTCGCTCCATATCCTCGACGTCTGGGACGGTACGCTCCGCAAGATGAGCGTGAAGAATCTTCGCGACCAGGGACATTGCCCCGCCTGTCATCAGGGCGAACGAGCTTGGCTGCATGGCGATCGCGCATCGCAGACCACAGTCCTGTGCGGCCGCAATGCGGTACAGGTCTCGCCGCATGAAAAGCGGGCGATCGCGTTACCGGAGTTAGCAGAGAAGCTGAGAGCCAGCGGCCAAGTCACGGTCAATCCCTTCTTGATTCGACTGGTGGTACAAGGGGGCGCCTACGAGCTGACCATCTTCAGCGACGCCCGCGCGATCATCAAAGGGACGGATGATCCCACGGCCGCCAAATCGCTCTATGCGCGGTATGTGGGATCGTAGACCCGACCCCTAAGCTAAATCACTCGCTTCCAGGACCGCGATATGCGGCAGGTGGCGATAGTTCTGGTTGTGATCCAGCCCATATCCCACAACAAATTCGTTCGGAATCTTGAAGCCGAAGAAGTCGGGTTGCAAAGCGACTTTTTGTGTCCCCTCTTTCCAGAGCAGGACTGCCGTCCGGAGACTGCTGGGGCGGGCTGTGTGCAGCATCTCCAGCAGCGTGCTCAGCGTGCAGCCAGTATCGAAGATGTCGTCGATCAACAGGACGTCGCGGTCGGCGATCTCGGGGAAGTATTCGCGGTTGACGCTTAGCGTGCCGGCCTTGGTTCCCGTGCGGTAGCTGGAGGCCTGCAGAAAACCCACCTGATGCGGCACATCCAGTTTGCGCATTAAGTCGGCCACGAAGAGGAGGCTGCCCGTCAGGACGCCGACCACCGTCAGCGGCCGGCCGCGATAGGCGACGCTGAGCTCCCGCCCCAATTCGTCCAGGCGAGTGGCGATTTGCGATTCAGATAAAAGGATACGCATGGATTCAGGCCGGAGGTCGCAGGCGATCAAGTCGGGAAGGTCTTGTAATACTAGCCCGAAGTGCCAGCGAGTGCATCTCCCTGAGCGTTGATCGGTTGGGGGTATTGCCACGCCGCGCTGGTCACTGGAGTCGGCTCCCGCTACATTCAGAGGTTGGGATGCTGGTGGCTCACTTCGTCGTCAGACTTCGGATCGCATTTTTCTTCATTACCCATCGTCCAGGAAGTTATCGAAAACATGCCCGGGCAACAGGTTCAGACTTTTCAACTACCCAATGGGCTGACGTTGCTCATCGAGCCCATGGCTGATGTGCAATCGGCGGCCTTTTCTCTGCTCGTCCCCGCGGGCAGCATTTATGACCCGCCTGATCAGGCGGGGTGTGCCTCGGTACTCGTGGAGTTACTCTTGCGTGGGGCAGGGGATCTCGACAGCCAGGAACTCACCAACGCTCTGGACAACCTGGGACTGCAGCGGAGCGAAAGTGCCGAACGGCGATATGTATCGTTCGGTGGGGCCACTCTGGCGGAGAACTTGCCGGCCGCATTGCGGCTGTATGCTGACATCGTCCGCCGACCGCATTTGCCGGAAGACCAGTTCGAAGCAGCGGTCGCGGGGAGCGAGCAAACTCTGCTGGCAATCGAAGACGAACCGCGGCAGAAGATCATGGTCGAGCTGCGGCGGATGTGTTATCCGGCCCCGTGGGGCAAGCCCAGCGAGGGCAGCCTGGACGGCCTCGCGAATCTGTCGATGCCGACTGTCCAGCAGCATTTTCAACGCTGTTTCCGGCCCAATGAGTCGATCCTGGGGGTGGCGGGCAATGTTGATCCCGTGGAGATTCGGGCGCTCGTTGAAGAGGTCTTCGGGGATTGGGTCGCGCAACCAGAGCCCGCATATCTTACGGGCCCCCGCGGGGGATATCGCGATCACATCGAACATGAATCAACGCAAACTCAGATCGGCATTGCCTACGACAGCGTCCCCTATCGTGATCCCGATTATTACTCGGCCTGGGCGGCGGTCGGCGTGTTGAGCGGCGGGTCGAGTTCGCGGCTGTTTACGGAAGTCCGCGAACGTCGCGGTCTGTGCTATGCAGTCTATGCGGGACTGACGAGTTCCAAGGATGACGGCCGCGTCCTGTGCTATGCCGGTACGACCGTCGAGCGGGCTCAGGAAACACTGGATGTCACGCTGCAGGAGATTCGGCGGCTGCAAGGCAGTATCCTGAACGAAGAACTCGACCGCTGCAAAGCCCGGGCGAAGAGTTCACTGATCATGCAGCAGGAATCGAGTTCCGGTCGTGCGGCGTCGCTGGCGAACGACTGGTTCCATCTCGGGCGGGTCATCGGCCTGGCGGAAATTCGCAATCAGATCGAAAGCCTGACGGTGGCTCGGCTGCATGCACACTTGGAAAAATATCCCCCCAAAGACTTCACCATTTTGACACTGGGGCCTCAGCCCTTGGAGGTGCCCAATGCAGTTTCATGAGGCACGGCTGAACAACGGCCTGCAGGTGATTGCCGAATTAACCAAGGGGGTCCACAGCGTCGGCGTGGGCTTCTTCGTGAAGACCGGTTCGCGCGATGAGACCGATGCGGT
>JAQGHS010000315.1 GCA_028291605.1 Planctomycetaceae bacterium
CGCCGGTGTTTTCAGGATACTCTAACGGGAGACCGGGGCCGCCCGCGGACGTCATCAAATGACCCGATGCAACTAGCAATGAATCCCGCAGCGATTCGGCATCCAGGCGGCGGCGATGCATTCGCCACAGCAGACGGTTATCGGGGTCAATTGCGTTTGCTGCGGGATCCTGCACACTGCTCAATTGGTAGGCTCGGCTGAGTGCCAGATTGCGAATGAAACGCTTCTGCGACCAGGCGTCGGCAACAAACCGAGTTGCCAGATAGTCGAGTAACTCGGGGTGTGAAGGGAGCTCGCCCCGCACTCCAAAATAGTCGACCGATCGAACGAGACCCTCGCCGAACAACTTCTGCCAGATGCGATTGACGGTCACGCGGGCGGTCAATGGATTGTCGGGGCTAATGAGCCAATCGGCCAGTTGCCGGCGTCCACTTTCGTTGGCGGGAATGGTGACCGGCTTGGGCGACATGATCTCCACGACCCCGCGCGGCACGGCTTCGCCCAGAGCGTGGGCGTTTCCGCGAATGGTGATCTGCATGTCGGCGGGTTGAGGATAATCATGTACGGCGAACGCGGCCGGCACCGCGGGGGCGAAGAACTCGGCATGCGGAATCTGTGTGTCGAGCCCCCTGATCCGGACATCCAATTCCTTTTGTTCCGTTTCGAGCCGTTCGCGAGTCGGTTGGTCGGGTTCCTCTTCGTCCTTCGCATTGAGTGCCGTGGCGACATCAGTCTTACGCTTCTTTGCCTGCTCGCGTTCGGCTTTCAGTTGTTCGATTCGTTGCCGTTCCAGGGCAAGCTTGGACTCACGCTCTGCGCGTTGAGCGTCCGTTTCCGGTAACTCGGCAATGACGGGCCAACTCCAGACGCCCCACTCCACTTTGTGAACTGATTCTGTGCTGTTAAAGATACCGCCCAACGCATAATAGTCGCGCTGTGAAATCGGATCGAACTTATGATCGTGGCACCGGGCACAACTCACCGTCAGGCCGAGGAATGCCTTACTGACCTTATCGATCTGTTGATCGACAACATCGATCCGCAGCTTGGCTTTATCGGCTTCGACGACAGTCAGATCTCCCAGCAACAGAAACCCGGTCGCGATCAACTTTGATGCACGTTCTTCGACCGTTTTATAGGGGAGCAAATCGCCCGCAATCTGTTCGCGAATAAATTGATCAAACGGCTTATCGGAATTGAACGCAGCAATCGTGTAGTCGCGATACTTCCAGGCATGCTCGGCGAAGAGATCGTTGGCTGTCCCGATCTGATCTGCATAGCCCGTCAGATCCAGCCAGTGCCGCGCCCAGCGTTCTCCGAATGCCGCAGACGCCAGCAGTCGATCCACGACGCGTTCGTTGGCCTGGGGCGTTGTATCCGCGATGTACTCGGTGATCTGCTCGGGGGTCGGCGGAAGACCAGTCAGGTCGATTGAGACGCGTCGGAGCCACGTGTAGCGGTCAGCGTCAGCAACTGGCTTCAGTCCTTTCGATTCCAACTTGGCGAGAAGAAAATGATCAACGTCCGTGCGCGGCCAGTTGGAATCTTTTACGGCAGGGACTGGATGAGACTTGGGCACTTGAAAGGCCCAGAAATCTCGCCCCTTGGTGGGGTCAGTGCCACCCGGTTGGGCTACGAGAGGAACCTCGTTACGTGGATCGATCGCTCCTTTAGCCACCCAGAGTCGAAAGTCGGCCAGAACCGGATCGGGCAGCTTGGCCTTGGGGGGCATCTCGACGGCGGAATCGGTATAGCTCAGCGCCTTGACGATCAGGCTCTCTTCCGGTTTGCCAGGCACGAGTGCCGGTCCGCTATCGCCGCCACGCAACAACGCGACACGGCTATCAACCCGCAGGCCTCCCTTGGGAACCTTGGTCTTGCTCGAGTGACATTCATAGCAATGCTCGACCAGCACCGGTCGGATCTTCGATTCGAAGAACGCTTCATCGTCGTTCGCCTGGACTTGACCAGTCATGGCGGCGAGCACGCATCCCACAAGCAAACATGATATCAGTCTAAATCGCATGGCAGGCATCACTGACGTGGGAAGATTTTGGGCAGCGAACAACGGGTCTCTGGTCAGGCGGTTTCCTGGCATTTTACGTGAGCGGTCAGCCGACACAAAACGGCTTGCATGTGAGCTCGCATCGCCCTTTCGGCGGCGTCCGGATCATGCCGGCGGATGGCGGTAACGATCTCATTGTGCAGGCGATGTCCCAACTCATTGTCGCGAGGCAGCGGAGTCGTGCGTGCCATTTGGGCCAGCACGAACTCGTAGATCACTTCCATCACATTCTGCATGAGCTCATTGCCGGCGATATCGACGAGTTTCCGATGGAAACGAAAATCGATTTCCAGCGACTGCTCGTACGGTCGGTCGAAGTCATTCAATTCCCGCAACAGTTCTTCCAGCATCTCGATGTCGTCGGCAGTGGCTCGCTCGGCCGCTTGCCGGACCGCCTGGACCTCAATCGCCGACCGCAATTCGGCATACGTGAGTAATTCGCGGGGCGAGATGGTTAAGGCACTGCGAACGAGTTGCACGCAATTGACGAGGCTGCTGCGATCGCTGACAAAAGTGCCTCGGCCGCGCTGTATATTGACCAGCCCCATGCTGTCGAGTCGCGCCAGGGCTTCCCGCAGCGCGGGGCGGCTGACTTGAAGTTGCTCCACCAAATCCAATTCACCCGGCAATCGCATACCGGGCAGCAAATTGTGCTGCTTGATGACCGCCAGGATGCGATCGACCACTTGATCGACCGTGGATCGGCGAGGAATCGGCTTTAAACGCATAGCGGCCCAACCAACAGCGGAAACAGTGAGCGAAACTTTTCAACGTGTTAGATGTCTGACATGTTACTACGGAATAGAAGGGAGTGTCAAGAAACGAGGAACGTGGATGGGTATTCCCTGAATAGCAAACCTTCACGTGCGGGGTAATCCCCTTCCGAGGCCATCAAGATGGCAATAAATCTCGCAATGTGCGATTCTGGGCACCGATCAGTATGTCTTTATTCGAACAGGAATGATTTCCGCGGAGAATCACCGTGATCTCGACAGTACGTTGCACGATTGCCTTTCACTTTGCCTGGTTGATCCTGGGAGTTGTCGCTCTGACTACCC